>JAPOKD010000611.1 GCA_029977825.1 Planctomycetota bacterium
ATGGATGAGTAAGAAAGAACCTGATGTTTCGGGTAAGCCGAGGGAAGATCAGCCGTCTTCTTCAGATGGCAGTGCAGAAAACGCGTCACGGCAGGAACCAGTTTCAGCTGAACCCAGCCGATTGACTTCCAGATATTCTAACCTCCGAATCTGGCCTGCCCTCTTATTTTTGGCTGCGATGGTTGTTGCAAAACTATTGCCCTCGTTGATTGAAAACGGGCCATCCCAGATATGGATGAGTGCGGCCTTTGGGCCGTTGTTGGGAGCCCTGCTTGTGGTGGGGTGGTGGTTGACAGCCAGCCGCGCCCGCTGGCAGGAACGGCTTCTGGGGCTGCTTGGACTTGCAGTAACTTTTGTTCTTGCGGCGATGCTGCTACATACCACGATGCTCGGGCCGGCTGTGTTAGTACTCACCATTCCCCTGGGTGTCGGTGGGTTTGCGATTGGAGCAATCGCCTTGTCAAGAGTTCATTCTCCGGCAAGAACGGGTGTCGCACTGTTGCTCGCCTTCATTGGGTTTGGATACACCGACTTGTTAAGAGCAGAGGGAATGTGGGGTGATTTTGCTTTTGATCTGCACTGGCGCTGGGCGCCGGATGCCGAAGATCGTCTGCTTGCGAGTCAAGGCGATCCAAGTGCTAAATCACCTGCAGGATATTCTGAAGACGAAATGCAAAGCTGGTTGGCTGCTCCCGAATGGTCGGGCTTTCGAGGGTCGCGACGAGATTCGCGACAGCGTGGTGTCGTGTTTTCCAATGACTGGAATTCGCGACCGCCTCTGGAACAGTGGCGAGTTCCCGTTGGACCAGGTTGGTCATCGTTTGCAGTCGCTGGTAATTTGCTCTACACGCAGGAGCAGGTCTCGGACCGCGAGTTGGTCTCCTGCTACGACACTGTGACCGGAAGAAAAATTTGGTCGCAGGGTGTTGAGTCAAGGTTTGATGATCCCTTGGGTGGGCCAGGCCCGCGAGGCACGCCAACACTAGCCGAAGGTGGGATCTTCAGCTTGGGGGCACAGGGTTGGTTGTCGCGAGTGGATCCTGTCAGTGGCGAGGTGATCTGGAAAAAAGATCTGCGGGAAGTCGCTCAGTGTTCACCACCGATGTGGGGATTTTGCTCTTCACCGATCGTGGTTGATGGGCTGGTGATCGTGTACGCAGGTGGTGGTAACGGTAAGGGTTTGCTGGCTTTCGACGCGCGGGATGGTCAATTGGTTTGGTCCGTGGATGCTGGCCGAAATTCATATGCATCGGCCCAACTGGCAACGCTTGCTGGGCAGGTAAGGCTGCTGATGCTGACCGGCGATGGTCTAAGCATTCACGAACTCGAAACGGGAGAACTTCTGTTCGATTATGAGTGGAAATCAGGAGGTTATCGCTCGCTGCAGCCCCAAGTGATTGGCGGTAACAAAATCTTGTTGCCGTCGGGAATGGGAACTGGAACCCGTTTGATCGAGCTTGATGCCGAGGGAGATACGGAAGGTTGGTCTGCAACGGAGTTGTGGACGACATTGCAGTTCAAGCCAGACTTCAATGACTTTGTCATCTATGAAGGGAATCTTTACGGGTTCGATAGCGGTATTTTTACCTGTATCGACCTGGATACGGGTGAGCGGCGTTGGAAAGGGGGCCGCTATGGCAAGGGGCAGGTTCTACTTCTGGAAGATTCCGGCTTACTGCTGATTGCCGCTGAAAAAGGTCAGCTAGTGATGCTCGAAGCTAACCCTGAAGGTATGACAGAATTGTTCAAAATGGATGCCTTGGACGGACGCACTTGGAATCATCCCGTCGTGGTCGGTGATCGGCTTTATCTGCGTAACTCATCTGAGGCGGTGGCTTATCAATTACCCGTTGTGGAAGCAAATCCGTGAACCTGGTAGACAGGTCGATTTGAGAGTCGCTACCTGCCAGCGATGTTCGAACCGGGTTTCCGATTGGTTGACTGTGCTCCAATCGCGTTCTGGTAACACTGACTGGTTTCTGTAATCAGAGTTGCTCAGCCCGTTGCCGAGTCTGCTGCCAACATCAGTTCAACCGCTGCCCGTCCTGTGATGCCCGGCTTGATTCCCAACGCTAAAGCTTGCGGCGTTGCCGCGATGATTGAGGCATCCAGAAGGTCGTCAGGATTAACGAGTGGATGCTGCGGTGTTCCCTTGGCTATCGCAATCGCTTGACCGAATTCACTAGCTGTTGTGAGGTCGTAGATGCCGCAGCCCACGATACCTGTGGCTGTCATGATCGAGCAATACTGCCCGTTTTTCCAAAGGTGACTCATGCCCGTTGCACAGCCGTTTTTAAACTGCATCGACTGGGTGATCGTACGTGGTAAGGAATCATTCATGGTTTATCCTGTTGCTCACTAAGTGTGTATTGATTGGTTGCCGAGAGTGCGGGCTAACCCGACCAGTTTGGATATGAATGCATCATTCAAGGATTGTTTTTGGGTGTGTCGGTGCCTGAAGTGATGGCCCCGGTCGTTCGATTTGTCCACTGGAATTTTTTGGGATCAAAGTCAAACTGTGATTTCGTTGCTGCCGCATCGGCCCATTTTGCTGGAAGCCATTTTGACAGTCTTTGCTTGATCGTTTGCATTTCAGGACGATCGACCAGATTGTGCCATTCGGCAGGATCTGTCGCGTGATCATAAAGTTCCTCGCCGCCATCCGAGTAGCGAATGTATCGGTAACGGGCATCGCGTACAGCCGCATTACCACGTCGAAACTCTATGACAGCAGGTTCCGTCCATCGGGCTTTGGAATCTTTGAGGAGTGGCACCAACGTCGGGCCCTCCAATTTCTCGGGGATCGGTTGCCCGCACAAATCCAGCAGTGTTGGGAAAAGGCTTATCAAACTGACCGGAGCGTCACACACGCCTGGGTCGAGTCCTGGGGCGTCGATGATCAGTGGAACGCGAGTTGCTTCTTCCCAGAGCGTTGACTTGTGCCAGTGACCTTTTGAGCCGAGGTGCCAGCCATGATCTGACCACAGTACGACGATCGTATTGGCGGCGTAGGGACTGGCCGCAAGTGCTGAAAGGACAACTCCCAATTGTCTGTCGGCATAGCTGATGCTAGCCAGATAGGCTTGAATGGCGAACTTCCATTTTTGCTGGTTCTTGATCGCTTTCCAATCACTTCGCCGATCTTTTGCAAGTTTCAACGCTTCCTCTGGCAGGTCATCAAGATCATCGGGTCGTGTGGGCGGAAGTTGAATTTCATCGAGTGGATACAGCTCGAAATATTCTTTCGGCACGTACCATGGCAAATGTGGGCGGAACAGCCCACAAGCGAGGAAGAATGGCTGGTCGTGCTCGGCTCGCAGGAAATCCGTCGCGTATTTTGTCGAGCGAGCATCGTCATATTCAGCCGCTTCGATATCCAACGATCCCCAGTCGTTTTCATGTCCCAGACCGACAACTTGGCTAAAGGGAAAGCCTTTGGGGTTCGGTCCCGAGCTTGACCATGGATAATTCTTTTTTGATCCTCGAAACCAAGGGTCATTGCGAAAACGGATGGGATGAAAATCATCCCATTGATTGGGCGGGTGATTCCCGGCTGTGTGATGGAAGATCTTACCTGCCCCTGCGACTTCGTAGCCTGCATCGCGAAAGTATGCAGGTAAGGTGACAGCCTCAGGGTAATTGGGGAGCAACCAGTGACCATTGTCGTACAAGCCGGTGGTTGACGGGCGGAGACCAGTCAGGATGGCAGCTCTTGAAGGGGCACACTTTGGTGAAGGACAGTGCGCGTTACGGAACAACGTTCCGCCCTTGGCAAGTCGATCGATGTTGGGTGTGAGTACCCGCCCCTCGTAGCCTCCAAGGCAGCCGACCCAGTCTTTCATGTCGTCAACGGCGAGAAACAGTACGTTTGGAGTTGTATGCGATGCGTTTCCCGACAGTGATTTGGTGTTCTGGACAGGTCGGTCTGCTGGAGCCGCGCGGCATTTCATCGCCTCCAAATTCAATGAAATGCTGATTGCCACCAGAAGCCAGGCGTGGCATCGGACTTGCCGCGTTAGTGCCGGGCACTTGTTGGTCATTTCAGGTCACCCGGAATGTTCCCATCGCCAGTCGGCTCACCTTGCAGGACCCATGCAAGATTGAATCTGGCCACTTGTGAGCCAC
>JAPOKD010000672.1 GCA_029977825.1 Planctomycetota bacterium
GACAGACGCTGAGCATGCAGGCACATCGGTGGAGCCCCGAGCGTCACCGTCTGATTTGCCACACGCTGGCCATCGATAAGATAAGTAGGGTCGCCGAGAACAGGCGTCCTCCTTCCCCAAAGGTGTAAACGAATCTGGTTTGTGCGTCCGGTTTCCGGAAATGCATGCAGGACGGTCGTGCCATCAGTCAACTTCTCAAGCACATGGAAACGAGTGCGTGATTCCTTGCCATCGTGACGGAGGTCACGTGTTCCTCCTTCCACTGTTTCTTTTGCGATGCGGTCATCACAAATGAAGTCCATGTCTGGTGGATGACCAACGCACCGCACTAGATACTGCTTGCGCACCTGATTCAACTCAAATTGTTGCCGCAAATCCGTTGCAATTCTGCGGTTTTTTGCCAGCACCATCACGCCCGTTGTGTTGGCATCAAGGCGGTGCACAAGCCTCAAATCTTCGTGGGGATAAACCTTGGCCAGCAATGACGTCAGCGTATTGAGATTGAATCGACCGCAAGGATGAACCGGCAAAGGAGCCGGCTTGTGCACGATAATGAACTCCTGTTCTTCGGCCAAAACCTGAACAGCGGCATCCACATCAGGTTCAGTAGTGTCGGGAAACAAATGCTGAAACTGCTGCCCACCTCGCACCATGGCATCGGGATCGGCTCGATCATCACCGAACAGAATATGACCTTCAGCGAACCACAACAGCCACTGCGTTTCACTGACTTGCGGGAAAACGCTCGTCACACACTCCAGCAATGTTTGCCCATCGCATCTGGCTGGCACATTGATCGGTCGAAGATTGTCATAAGGTACGCTGCCAGGCAATTTTTCCTGTAACCTCCGTAAATCTTCATTTCGCTGCCGCAGCACCGCGTCCATCGCTTTCCTAACCTCACACCGCTCAACGAGGCAATCGCCCAATCGAAAAACTACGATTCATCAACCTAACGCTAACGGAGCTACTGGAAGCAAAACTACACCCTGCTGGTCAGCCTGACTTGTCCCCGCAGCATCGCCATCATTGTGTCCGCCAATCTCTCCGGTCGAGACTTCCAACCCAACACTTACTGAAGCATGGACGAAGCTGCCTCCTTTGGCAACTCATCCACCGAAACGCCTGCGACAATCGCCTCACAAATGACTGCGACACTGACGCTTCCGTAGCACTCGCTCGGCAGAAATAGTCCCCAATACACGCCCTGACTGGGCCCAGACTCGCCTCAGATGATTGTTTTTTAGCTACCATAGTGGCATGCGATGTACTTCCCCCCACACCAACGGACAATTTGGCCCCGCCATTGGTATCCTACTGCTCCTGATTGCTGGTGCTACCCACTCAGCGGATGCTGCCGATCCGATGACAGCCCCCAAAACGAAGACCGATTTGGCGAGCGACATTCGGTCCATCATCTCAGAGAACTGTGTCTTTTGTCACGGCCCTGACGAAGCAACTCGTGAAGCTGACTTGCGTTTGGATACACAGGAGGGAATCGAATCCGTTATCGAGAAAGGTTCGGCCGCCAACAGTGAGTTGATGCACAGGTTGATGTCGGATGATCCTGACGAAGTGATGCCACCACCTGAATCCAACCGATCGGTCAAAACTAACGAGATCGAACGATTACGGCAGTGGATTGACGACGGTGCGGTGTGGCAAATGCATTGGGCATTTCGCCCATTGAGCATGCCAAATATCCCAACAGCGAAAGCACTGGATCACAACGACGCCGATCACCCACTGCGAAATCCGATTGATCATTTTGTTCGACAAAAGTTACAACAGCATAAGTTAGAGCCTTCGCCAGAGGCTTCTCGCTCAACCCTGATCCGACGTCTTTCACTTGACCTGACAGGGCTTCCCCCTACACCTCAAGCAGTTGATGACTTTGTCACAGATAATTCGGCTGATGCCTACGAAAAGGTTGTCGACCGACTGCTGAACTCACCTGCCTACGGACAGCGCATGGCTTGGAACTGGTTGGACGCCAGCAGGTACGCTGACACCAATGGCTATCAAGGCGATCGCGAACGCACCATGTGGCCGTGGCGTGACTGGGTTGTCAATGCATTCAACAAAAATCTTGCTTACGACAAGTTCACGATTTGGCAGATTGCCGGTGATCTGCTACCGGAAGCGACGCTGGAACAAAAGCTGGCCACGGGTTTTTCCCGAAACCACATGATCAATGGGGAAGGCGGCCGGATTGCTGAAGAAAATCGAATCGAATACGTGATGGACATGTCGGAAACAGTCGGCACCGTCTGGCTTGGCTTAACTCTGAACTGCTGTCGCTGTCATGATCACAAGTATGATCCTCTGAGTAATCGCGAGTACTACGAGTTCTTCGGATTTTTCAATCAAACCCCCGTCACCGGTGCGGGCGGAGACCCGCAGACTGCCCCGAATCTTGCCGTACCCACAGCGCAACAATCCAGGCAACTGGATTCGTTCGAAGCTGACTTGAAACAGGCCGACAAAGACATTGCAGCACTCAAGCAGAAATTGGCGACAGATCAGCACCAGTGGGAGCAGCAAGAATGTGAGCGTCTTGCTACCAAGCCATCCTGGCAAACGACCACGCCGATCAAGGTTGAGGCAACCGGATCAGAATTGTCTATCCTGCCAGACCACTCAGTACTGGCCAGTGGCCCTGCCCCGGATACTGACACCTACACCGTCGTTGCCAAGTTACCTGAGCAACAGATCACGGCGTTTCGAATCGACGCGTTGCGGCACGAGTCATTCCCACACAACAGTCTTTCCCATTCGGACAGTGGCAACTTTGTGCTTACGGAACTGCAGGTACATGTTCTGGATAAAGATGCAAAAAAAACAGCGACACTAGAAATCGCGTCTGCCGAAGCTACGTTCGAGCAAGGATCACATGCCGTCAGCAATGCATTCGATGGCAACAATAGCACTGGCTGGGCAGTCTACGAAGGACGTCACGTCGATCGTGACCACGCGGCAATTTTTCGTCTGAAAAAACCTCGAAAAATCCAGACTGGCGAAACAATTCAGGTAGTCTTGCGGCATGATTCCGTGCACAAGAAACACAATCTGGGTCACTTTTTGATTTCAGTGACTGACAATCCTGCGCCCCAGCTTGCCGATAACCAAAAGGATCTTCAAACTGCATTGGAAACGGATTCAACCCAACGCACAGGGGAACAGAAACAGCTGATCACCAGGCACCGTCAGGCCACGTCGCCGGCTTTCAAGAAACTGGCAGACAAGAAAGCCAAGCTGAGCAAACAACGCGATGCATTGAATCGAAGTTTGCCCAAAGTCATGGTGATGGCAGACATGGAAAAGCCCCGCCAGACATTTGTGCTAGATCGCGGCTTGTACAACAAACCAACAGACGAAGTCCAACCTGGCCTTCCCGCATTCCTACCACCGCCGCCAGCCGCTGACTCAACCTCCACACAACCGGCGAATCGGCTGACGCTTGCCCGCTGGCTGGTGGATCCACAAAACCCACTCACGGCGCGGGTGACAGTCAATCGATTCTGGCAGCAGGTCTTCGGGACCGGACTGGTCAAAACAACAGAGGATTTTGGTACCCAGGGTGAAGTCCCTGCTCAGATGGAATTGCTCAACTGGCTTGCCAAGTCGTTTCAGCAAAACGGTTGGAACGTGAAAGAATTAATGCGAACCATTGTTACCAGCCATACCTACCGACAGTCATCGCGGATCAAAGACGCGGAAACATATGAACTTGATCCAGAAAATCGCCTGCTTGGAAGAGCATCGCGAAATCGTTTGCCGGCCTGGATGCTCCGGGA
>JAPOKD010000494.1 GCA_029977825.1 Planctomycetota bacterium
AACCCATTCTTGTGGCTGTGTTTCCCCGTCTGGATAACCGCTCGACTGGGGCCACAGATCGAGTTTGTGCAGAAACTGTTTCGAAACACGATCCCTTGAGATGCAAGTACATCAATGTTCGGCGTAGGATTCACCGATTTCAGCCAGCCGTCATAAGCACCGATCGCATGCGGCGCATGATCGTCACTAAAGATAAACAAAATGTTTGGCCGCTCATCTGCAAGGCAAAACGGGGAACACACAAGCTGCCCAACCAATAGTAGCAACCAGACAGGAAAACGGAAACAAACACGAAGCAGACATTGTTTTTGCATAGCAGAACATCAAAAAGAGACGAATGGGACACCGCAGCAAGCATTGTAGGATGGTTTTGCAAAGCCAACAACGCTTAACAAACATCCCCTGTGGCATCGTCTACCAACTCCGCATCGAGAAATATCAACAATCGAAGACAACCTTGTCTTACCCGCACAAGATCCCGCCGGCGAAAACGCACCCTCACCACTCCAAATACATCCCCATCCCACCGCAACACCGCCAGCACAACCCCATCAACACCCAAATAAACATCTTCATACTCCGGTCTCAAACAATCCATTGTCAATTGCGAGACCACAAGGTCATCAAATTCCTCCAGTGCAGACTTCCATTCCTGTATACGAAGCATTGAATCTCCGGTTTGAGCAAGGATGGTGGCCTGCTGAACTTCGTTCTTTACTTTTCGTCGCCGCCGAGGTTTGTCCTTTCGAGTCTGCATGGCAAAGATCACACAGCAACCACCGAAAAGAATGCACCACATGCCCAGCCGATGGGCACTTGCCGCCATACTCTCCATACTCTGGTTTCCATCACCAACCTGACTGAGAATGATCCCGATGAACAAGATCACGCCAGCGACACCAAACCCCAGCATCCCCAGCTTGATCGCGGATGACTTACTGCGTAAGAAGTTCTTTCGCGGCAACGAGACCGGTTTCGAGTAGTCACGATCAAGTGGATGAATTCCGTCATCTGCATCGTTTCCTCCTCCCGCTTCAGACACTCATCCCACCCCCAAGCTACTGCGTTCGCAAAATCAACTGAGCACGTTTTCGATACCACCTGCATCGGCAACACCTAACCCGCCACGGCGTCAGGCACCGAGCCTCCTCCATTTCCACCATCCGGCACGGACTCAAAATTCGTATCGATGATTGCCGCACCACACGCGTCTCCGAATGTGTTGACCGCAGTCCGAAATCTGTCAAGCAACCAGTCTACACTCAAAATAAGTCCTAACAGTTCGACTGGAAGACCGACAGCATTAAGCACGATGAGCATCGTAACCAAACCAGCCTCTGGTATGCCCGCCGCCCCCACTGCTGCCAAGGTCGCAGTAAGAGCAATCGTCATTTGCTGCATTACGCTGAGATCCATGCCAATCACTTGAGCAATGAAGATGGCTGCGGCAGCTTCATACAAGGCCGTGCCATCCATGTTGATCGTGGCTCCCAATGGAAGGACAAAGTTGGCGCTCCGCTCGGACACGCCTCCTTCCTTCTCGGCGCATTCCATGGTTACCGGCAACGTTGCTGACGAACTGGCCGTACTGAACGCAGTCAAAACCGCGCGAGACATCTGCCAAAGAAACTGGTACGGATTCTTGCGAGTAAAAAACCAGAAGATCACCGGCAGCGTCACTAACGCGTGAATGCCGAGGCCACTGAGAACCGTCATCATGTACCAACCCGTCTGCTGGAAAACCTCGCCAAGCTTCCCTTCCGCTTGAGCTTGACCAAATCGTGCCGTCACGAGACAGAATATTCCAACAGGTGCAATTTTCATCAACAACATCACAAAAGCCATCAAGGCATGATTCAGCTGTTCAATTCCAGTCTTAAGGGTATCTACCTTTCCTCCCAGCGTGGTCAGCATGCCCGCGAAAATGATCGAGAACACGATCAAAGGCAAAAGATTAGTCTCGCTCGCGGCTGTGAACAGATTGTCCGTGAACAGTGAGGTTACAAGATTTTCAACAATCATCCCAATCGTCGGTTCGACGTTTTCCGGCGACCCGAAGAAGTCAGCAACCTTTTCTGTCGAAACACCAAGTTCTGTTGCCAGGTAGTCGTAAATAAGCTCGCCTGTTGCAGATTCTTCTCCCTTCAGCTCCGCGATCTTCTCTTCTGACACGGTCCCCACACCGGGCCTGATGACATTCACCACAACCAAGCCGACGAGTACTGCCAGTAACGTGGTACACATGTAATAGAGGATGGTGTAAAGCCCGGGTTTCCCCAGCTTTCGCACGTCACCCATTCCAAGAATCCCACACATCACGCTCGACATCACCAACGGGACCACCATCATCTTTAAAAGATTAAGGAAGACCTCGCCACCAATATGAAACTTCATGGAAACCGTAGGAAATACAATCGCCAGAAAAATTGCAATCACGATTGCGATGCAAATGTAGAGCGTCTGCCTACCACTGTGTGTATCGCCTGACATAGGTTACCTACGGGTTTCCAACAACAGAAATGTATATTCCAACCGCCGCGACGCACAAACGGGCGAAAGCGAGGACAACGATGCCTGCAAAGCTTGACCGTGCTTTACGACTGTTACAGATGATAGTGCATCGGGCTCCTCAACTGGGTGCCACATGACCAACGAGCAAAGATTTTTTGTGACTACAGTCGCAGCAGATCTGAAACGGCAGCCTGTCACCGAAGTCCATTCAAGGTGGTTTCCTCAAGCGTGTGCAGAGGGTCATGAAGAGTGCAAGGTCCAATGTTCAGCAGCTTGATGTCTGGCTGGCTCATCCGCCACAGCAGACTTTCTATTTGAAAAAAGCATCGAACAGCATCTTTCCACCCGTTGCGACCATCACGACCACCAGAAAGCCGAATACGAGACGATTTCCCTTCTTGATTGCCAACCGCGCACCAACGACACCTCCGAGTACATTCCCGAACGCCATCAGCAGACCTGGCCCCCAAGCAACAAGCCCATAGCAAATGAAAACGAGCGTTGCAGCAAGTGTCACAACAAAACCAACACTATTTTTTACAGCATTGGATGCGATCAGATCGCCGCTCTGAAGCCAACTCATTGCCACCAACAACAGAATACCCATCCCCGCCTGCATGAATCCAACGTAGATTCCGATCACAACAAACACAGGCGACAACTTCCAAAATGACGTCTCTGCTTCCAACTTCTCTCCTGTCAGCCGTTTCGGATCGATCAGAATGACGCCAGCCATGACAAGAAAAAGGATTCCAAACACACCGCGGAACGCATCTGCAGATAGATGTACCGCAAGCAACGAGCCTAACGGTACGCCAAGCAGAGTGGGCACCCCAACTCGCATGACCATCGGTTTATCCAGATGACCGTGCTTTTGAAATGTCGCCACAGCCGAAGCGCTTGAAAAAAGCACCGCCAAACGATTGGTTCCATTAGCCAACTTCGGGTCCAACCCAAACAACATGAGCGCAGGAAGTGTCAAGAAGGAACCGCCTCCCGCGATCGAGTTGACGACCCCAGCTGCAAAGCCCGCTGCAGCCAACAGCACATACAAACCGATATCAACGGCACTCATGGGAATCAACCTGATTTAAGCCACGGCACAAAATGAACACACCCTTTAAAACAGTCACGCTACCCACCATTCGGAATTCATTTCCTCTGCATTGAATCCAACTGCAAGTCAAACACGAAATGACAACCACCCTTTTCCCCTGACAGACAACGCAGCTTCCCGCCATGTCCTTCAACGATTCGCTTGGCAAGTGATAATCCAAGCCCCAGCCCACTCGCATCGCTTACTGGAGAAAGCTTTCTGAATGGTGAAAAAATAATGTCGTGATATTTGGTTGGGACCCCAACCCCGTTATCCGAGACCACAATCGCGACACGTTGGTTTACCGGCACACTTTCGCAATTCGCATCAGGCTCATGCCGCGCCACCGTGACCACAGGCGTCTTTGCCTGATTATGGACCAAGCCATTTTTCACCAACTCCTGGACCAATACCATCAACTGCAGGGGGTCGCCATGAACGACTGGAAGGGGCTTCAACTTTACAGCACCAGGCACCACAGCGTCCTCAGATGCATGGATTGCAGCGACCTCACGCACCAGTTCATTAAGATCTACTGCGTCAAAACAACTGCCATCTCCATCTAACCTGAGAAACCGGGTGACCCCATCGATCATCTTATTTAATTTCTGGGAAGCATTCGAAATGCGCTTCAGATAATCATTGCCAGTCCCATCGAGCACATCGGCATAATCTTCGCGCACAATTTCGGAAAATCCATGAATTGCCCGCAGGGGTGCTCTCAAGTCATGGCTCGCTGCACTGGCAAACCTAGCCAACTCGTCACCACCTAATGAGTATCTGCCGCTCGCGTGATCCACCATGAACACGGAATCCATTGCCACATCACTTTTAGTCACTTGACCTTCCTGCTGCAGTCGGCCGACTCCGACCCACGCCTCCGTTTCCCCCTCAGGCTGTAAACGGGACCACCACATCCTCACTGACAACCGTTGCGATTCCTTTAGACGAAACACAGTCAGGACAGGTCGATTGCATGCCTGTATCAAGCCGAGTGATGCTGTGAATTCGGGAACATCGTCAGCATGAATGAGGTCCATCATGCTGAGATCCGAAGACTCCATTAACGCGGTTGCTGCCTCACCACTGATCAAGCGAACAAGCTCAGACCATCCAGCGTTCCACCTTAAGACACGCCCGTTCTGCGCAATCTCACACACGAATTCGGTTGGTACGCTTGCTGCAGCCGCTTCAGGTTTATCCTCACCTGATCTCTTCATTACAGAATCCCTCCAGCATCCAACAACATCGTCAACCCAGATCCCGTCCAAACATCGATACGCGTATGGATGTGGTTGAGGTCACTGTCACATTGAGCAGTGCGGTCCAACGCTTTTCCATGGAT
>JAPOKD010000589.1 GCA_029977825.1 Planctomycetota bacterium
TAAGGATGGATTTGCGACGAGAGATGAGCTGGCTGTTCTGGCGGCCAGAGTAGCTGGCTTCAATGGCAACAGTCCAGCGGCGAGGCAAGGAGGGGCAACGGCTGGAACGCAGCAGCGAGATCCTAAACAGGCTTTCGCCCGAATGTTTGAACAGCGAGATCTCAATAAGGATGGCAAGCTGAGCGCGGATGAAATGCCAGAGCAGATGGCGGGGCGTTTGCAGCAGATTGATGCCGACCAAGATGGTTTTGTGTCGCGGAAAGAGATGGATGAGATGATTTCCCGTCTCGGTAATCGAAAACCCGGGCAACAAGGACGTGCTGGGAAAAAGTCCGGATTCGATCCGGAGGCTTCAGGCCAGCGTCGAGCTGGTGGTGAAGTGCCGAAACGCCCAGACTCGGAGTAGGTTCGCACCGCAGCCTGTGGCAGGCGTCCGCGAAGCATTGTCACGTTCGATTGTTTCGAACAGAAGTTGTTCGCCCCGTACTTCAGGTGTGTATCGTGATCATGCTGCCGGGTCGTTCCAGCAGCGAAGTCCTTTTGCATGGGGCGAATGTTGCGTTACGGGCTATTTGTTGCCCGATAATAATGTCCTGAGGTTGGCATTGGTTGATTCGCTGATGCTTTGTGGCAATGTGTTAAACGCTCCTTCGCTGCGGATCGGTATCGGCTTGTTGACCAATACACTTGAATCGCCACGAACCTGCTGAGGATGCCTGTGATCCAAAGGCAAATTTGATTTAGGATTTAGTTCCCCCAGGGTTCCCGGGGGTAAGAGTTCCGCCTCCTTTTTCGGTGGCTCCTTTTTCGGTGGCTCAGTGGGTTTGTTGAGTTTCTGGTCTCGGGCATCAGGACTGAGGTCGATGATTCTTGTTTGAGCTTCCTGCTGGTTTTTGTTCTTGGCATGTGTGTCTTTTGATTCACTGCCACCAAACTCCGGAGCCTCTGGTCCGCGATCCAGATTTGGATTGAGCGTTACCGCCAGTTGCTCTGAAGCCCAGTCTCTCCAGTCTGACCGTGTCTCGATTAGCATCAAGTCCTGGAGTTGTGCGACCACATCTGGACCGTTTTCGCCGAGCCTGCGTCTCAAACGCACGAGGTTGCCAAGAAAGTGTGGCTCAGTCGGATCTATCTCGACTGCTTGCCAGTACAATTCGAGTGCTTGATATTTTCGACCTGCTTGCTCCAGTACCAATCCCAAGTTGTAGTAGACAACGGGATCTGCTGGCATCAATTCCTTGGCGCGTTCAAACGAAAGAACAGCTTGATACAGTTTGCCGTCATCAAATTGCAACAGTCCAAGGTTGTTGTGGGCTGGTCCGTATTGGGGGTCTGCTCTGATTGCCGAAAGCAACTTTTCTGCCGCGTATTCCCGCTTGCCATTTTCCAACGCGTTGACCCCAGCCAAAGTTAACCGTTGAGCTTTGGCAGGATTGCGACTCGACTCAATTCTTATCAGTGATTCATGTTGGTTGTTAAATGCTGCGCATCCGACCATTTCCACCAGCAGCAAAGCGGTGGTGAACGCTAAAAAGGCGGTGCGTCTAGCCCTCATCCGTGAATCGCCAGAAGGATGTTACGACGGAAAATCGTGTGTATTTGAGCGTGGTCACTGCAAGTCTGTCCCAGACCGGTGACCAGCCCTATTCCTGTTGACTTGTCGGGGAAAAGTACATCTGGGTCAATACCAAAGTTGCTTTCCATTTTTCAGGACTAGATGATTGTGTACCAACCCTTGGCTCGGTGAGGGTGAGGTCCCGTACTAAAGTGCCGGAATCCTCGTCTCTGAGATTTTCGCAGAAGGCAAGGATCTGCGTCAGGCTGGCCGGAGCCAGGTCAATGGTAGTGGCTCGGATTTCAAAATCCGATCGGTCAATTCTTTGAGGTGCCGCCGGTTCTTCACGCAGTAAACTGGATTCTGGCAGTCCTGCAGTCGATCTCGCTGCTGAAATTCGGTTGGTGATTTCAGCCGGAGAGTCAAGACGGAACGCAGCGACCTTGGGCACGGTTTTCAAGTGATTGATATCATTTAACATCGTGAGGATTGAATCCAAGTCTCGGACTGACTGGTCCAAGCGTTTTTGTTTGGATTTTGTTTCCAGTAGCCCACTGATTGCATAAATAGCCATAACAATAAGGGCTGCAGCAATCAGCCGACGCCGACGTTTGGGGTTGTTTTCTGTCATCTCGGATTGACCTTCGGTATGTCATATTCAGGGCGTGAGATGCGAGCGGTGTCCATTACGAGTGGTGGATCAAGGGTGCCGCTGGGCGATTTGCCGCGTTTGTCTTTAATAGAGATCGCCGGCTCGTATTTGGGTTGGCTGTTGGTCGCCGGTTCCCGGTCCTGCCATGTTGCTTTGATGGTCGACTCGAATGTCTTCGCATCTTTTTGTGCCGTAGCGGGTTGAGAGACGTCGAAACCGCCTTGCGATAGTGCTTCTGCAATGACACCCGCTTCGACAAAATGTTGGACTTGAAAGGTGAGGTCCAAATCCCCATCGCGGATATCGATTGAGCTGATTCGTACACGTGTTTCAGCAGGCAAGGACGCCAAGAGCAAGCCCATCACTTCAGTCGCTGAACTTGGAACTTCGATTTGCTTGGTTGCATTTCTGGATCCCATGATTCGGGTATGCTCGCTGCGGACGCGTCGTAGAAGTGAGGCTGGAACACGCGTGTCGGGAAATGAGTCATGGAAGGCAGCGGACTGAGCTTGCAGGTTTTCAGAGATTTTGTTTTCGATTCTTGTGGTGCGATACCAGCTTCCCAGAATCACTGTAATCAGGCAGGTGGCAATAGCCAACGCGAGCCATGCAAGTTGTCGATTGAGTGGCCGCAGCGGATCCTCTGTGGCGAGGTGTCCGCGTCGAAGGTTGAAGTGGGTGGAGGCCGGGTTTGAAAATGTTGTTTTTCCTCCCAGAAGGTAAAGCGAAGTTAACGCTTCTGATTCGATTTGAATCGGGCCTGCGTTATCACGAATCAGTTTGGACTGCGCTTCGCTGCAGTTGACAACGAGGATCTGATTGGCAGCGGGAAGGTCCAAAGATTTGTGTCGCTGCAGAGTTTTTGCTTCGATTTGGATGTGCTTCCAGGTGCAGATGCGATCATCAGCAAGTGTGATTAAATCCGCATGATCATCATGGCATAGTACAAGGGTGTTTGTCCCGTTAAACGAATGTTTCTCCTGAAGTGCTGCAATGGCAAGGGCAGCACTGGGGGTAATACTGGTGACTGGAATATCTGCGGCTTCCAAGGCGTCAGCAAGTGGTTTCCATGTATCTACCTCGACCGCGACAGCAGAAATTGAATGCCCACGAAGTGTTTGATCTTGAGCCGCAGGCGGCAGCATTGCAAAATCAGCTGCCATGGATTCAGCGTCGATGGGAAGGTGGTTTTCAAGTTCGTAAATGAGTGCGGAGCGATCTCGTGAGTCAAGTTCGGGGGGCAGGTGCAGGCGGCAAAAAAAACATGATGCTGATGCCGGAGCAAGGATGCAACCTGACTGAATACCCTTTGATTCGGCCTGAAGTTCTTTGACCGCAGCAACGATTTCAGGATTCCCGGATGCTCGTGGTAGTGTGCGGAAGGTATCGGCCACATGAATCCACCACTCATGCTCACCTTCAATGATCAGGCTACCTCGAAAGCTCATTTCAATCCCCGCTTTCGGTTGTTGCGATTTCCGTTCACACCTTTGCTTTTTTGTTGTTGGCGTTCAAGTTTTAAAGTAGTTTTTTTGCCTTGATGGGTAAGGGTCACCTGCTCGGCTTGGATGCTAGTGATCACGATACCGGCAGGGGCCAATTCCAGTGTTTCACCCACAGCCTTTACATCGAATTGACCATCCGGATCAGCGATAATGGCAAGGCTGTTGTTTGATTCGATGATGGTTCCCACGAGGCTCAAATTGAATTTCGGTTTTTCGCTAGAGCGGGGGACCGTAGGCGGACTCGGTTTGGGGGGTGAGGGAGGAGTTGGTTCAGGGTCGTATAGTGGGCCCCGCAGAGATCGCTTTGTCAATGAGGTCGGGATGGTGGGTTCAGGAGACTCAGATGTTTCTGGGGCGACAGCTTGCACAGGATTTGTGCTGGAGTACTGCGGCGTTGATACATCGATGGCTGAAACTGACCAGACAACGATGGCAGCAGAAAATAACAGCAAACAGGCTGTTGTCATCGTCAGGTAGTGCCGTTGTCGGTGCAGTTCCATGTTGGAATCGGGACTTTAAAGAGAAAAACGTTGTTGTTGTA
>JAPOKD010000401.1 GCA_029977825.1 Planctomycetota bacterium
CATGCTAGCCACCATCAGGGTTTTTCTTGGCTGTTTCGTGGTAGCCTCACTTTCAGCACCATGATGGGTCATGCTGTGGGGGCTTGGGGTCAGGTATTTTCCTATTCTCCGAGCCTACCGACTCTCTACTTCAGAACGACCATGAAATCAGAATCCGATGTACCCCATCAACATGACCGGGTAACTCAACGCGAACTCGCTCCCAGTCACCCGCGTTTGATCGGTTATTTGTTCTGGCTCATCGGTTTCAGTGGTTTACATCGTTTCTATTTTGGGAAACCGCTGACTGGAGCTTTCTGGTTTTTTACCGGCGGTCTACTGCTTGTGGGGGGGATTGTTGACGTGTTCCTGATCCCGGCGATGGCTGATGAGGCAGATCGCAAATATGAGCGAGGCTGGTTCGACTTCAGCCTTGCCTGGGGCTTGCTAGTGTTGTTCGGACTCTTTGGTGGACACCGCTTTTATCTGGGCAAGTTCGGTACGGGACTGATCTACCTATTAACAGGCGGTCTGCTCGGACTCGGGATCGTTTATGACTTATGCACTTTGAACGACCAGGTCGCTGAACAGAATCAGAAAACAGATGTCCGCAACTGACAAGTGTGTCTCCACCTGCTAAACGGTTGAAATCAGGACAGCTTGCGGACAGTTACTTTCGCGCCCTGCGTATTGATCACGCATACTTCGCAGCCGGTATCGATGAAATCCCCCTCAGTGACCACATCAACGATGATGTCTCCAATCTGAATTTTTCCACTGGGACGTAGCGGTGATGCAGTTATTCCGATGTCTCCGGCATTGACCAGTTGCCATGCTGGTAGCCGTTCTGTTTGGTTACCTGCCAGAAGCGAGTTGCCGGTTGAGACTGGCGCTGCGACCCCCGGTTTGAGTGTGAGTCGACTTAGCCCGGGGATTTCACCGATATACCGTGCGAGGAAAAACAACGCGATGAGAAAACAAGTGAATGCACCCAAGACGGTAAGTACGTCACCGCCCAGGCTATTCAACTCTTCGTTTGTTTCAGGGAAAATTCCCCGTGATGAAGCCATCACCAGTGAGATCAGAATGAGCAGGATGCCACCAATCCCTGCGAAGCCGAAGCCAGGTATCACAAAGAATTCAACGGCGATGAAAATGAGTCCCAGAGCGAACAATAAAACCTCCAGCCACCCCGAGGTTCCTCCTAAAAACCGACTCCAGAAAAACAGACTGAAGCAAAGTAACGACGTGAGTCCACCCACACTGATACCAGGCGCGCTCAGTTCGATCACTAATGCAATCAGTCCAATTGCGATCAGCAGAAAAGTGGCGAATCCGGTATTCAGAAGGAAAACAAAAGTGTCACTCCACGTCCGTTTTATGATCTGCATCGGTTCGCGAACATTGAGCACTTTGCCCAGATCATCACGATCTTGAATCACTTCGTCAGCGAATCCAAGTTCGACTGCACGCTTTCCGTTGACGGTAAAGAACATTTCCTTTCCTGCTTCGCGGACAGGATTCCCTTTGTTCCATTCATCGCGATTTTCCAGAGACTCCCATTCCTTGTTCGAAATGTATTTTTCTTCACCGGTTTTCTTGTTAGTCGCAAGAAAAACAACGAGATCCTTGTCGACCATTTTTTCCGCCAATGCGATTGGTCTTCCCCTGGCTTCTGCAGTGTCACGTACTTTTTGGGCCAATACACTGCGGCTTTTTGCTTCCGTGTAACGAAACCTTCCGTCTTCTCCCATCACGATCTCGCCGGCGTCGCCGATTCGTGCGGTTGGTAGCATGATGATCCGATCACAGGCCAGCGATAGAAGAGCAGCGCCGCTGATCGCGTCCTTTTCGATAAACGCGACTGTTTCAACCTGCGTGGCATCCAGCACCATGTCCATCAATTCGAACGTCACATAGGTGAATCCGCCCGGACTGTTGATGTCGAGCACGATCACATCAGCACCAGAATCGATCGCCTGCTGAAACTTCTGCTTGAGTAATTCTCCGCTGAGAGGATTGATGTCCTCGTGCAGCGGGATCATCACTCCTGTTCTCATCGGCTTGCCACGATTGATCACTTGCGCAAGTGACGGTGTACCAGCAATGCAACTGAGAAAAATGAAGAAAATTGATGCAAAATGACGCATTGGTATCGTGCCTGAATTCGATTGCTGATGATCCAGCCCAGTAGGAATCTGCAGTTGGTTCATGCAAGGAGGTGGTTGCTCACCAAAAGTCAATGGAAATGAAAACTGTCAACGTTTGAGTTTGCTGCCACAGCAGTCGGTACGCTTCACGACGGAGTTGGTATTTCCCTCATTCATGTCCGGATTCTACCTGTCCTCATTTTCCTTACTACTGTCCAAGGCTTACTTCCCCATTATACGCGGCGCCAAAACGTAGGGAAAAATAGAACCAAAACGCTGAATACCTCCACTCTGCCCAGCATCATCAGCCAGACAAACAGCAGTTTTGCACCTTGGCTGAAATGAGCGTAATTGTTGGTGGGACCCACGACACCTAGACCTGGGCCAATATTATTCAGGGTGGCTGCAACTGCACTGGCAGCATCAAGTAATTCCTCATTTGCCTTCAGTTGCTGCGATTCCGTTTCAACCTCGGTTAGTTCGGTACTGACGGGCGAAAGAGAATCGTTTGCTGACCATGTTTGGTTGGGTTCGAAGGTTATCAGCAGCAGCCACGAGAAGACAAAGATTGCCAGAATCATGGCAAAGTAGACAACAATGCTGTGTGGCAGTGCTGGATCGTCAATCGATGATCCACTGATTCGGATCAAACGCACGACTCTGGGGCGATGAGCCTTTTCGATTTCCAATCGAAGGATTTTATAAAACAGAATATGTCGAATGACTTTCATTCCACCACCTGTGCTTCCTGCACATCCGCCTACAAACATCAGGAGCAATAGAATGCCTCGACCAAAGTTATTCCAACCATTGAAGTCAGCGGTTCCATATCCGGTTGTCGTGAGTACGGAAACAACTTGAAACAGGCCGTATCGAGCAGAGTTTCCCAGGGAATCAAATCCCCCATCACCAGCTCGCATGCCGAAGAAAATAACGGCAAATGTGACAACCAGAATGATGCCCAGATAAGTTCTGAATTCGACATCCTGAAGAATTTTGCCTCCGCGTCGCAGAAGAACCAGATACAGCAACGTGAAATTTGTGCCCGCCAGGATCATGAAGATGATCGTTGTGTACTCAATAAGCGGACTATTGAATTGCCCCAGGCTTGAGTTGTAGGTGCTGAATCCCCCTGTGGCCATCGTTCCAAACGCGTGGCACAGGGCGTCGAACATTGTCATACCCTCAATTTTGTAAATGACCGTTAGCAGAATATTGAAGGTTGCGTAGATGGCCGCAAACACTAACGCAGTGTTTTGCATGCGCGGCAGGCTGCCGTCTTTGGTAGGACCGGGCATTTCAGCTCGCATCATTGCCTTACCGGCTGAGCCTTGTCCAAGAATCGCAACGAACAGAACGACGATCCCCAGTCCACCAAGGAAGTGTGTCCATGAACGCCAGAATAGAATGCAATTAGGTACCAGTTCAGGTGATTCCACATCGGTCAGTACGGTCGCACCTGTGGTGCTAAAACCAGACTGAGATTCAAACATGGCTTCGATGAACGTGATGGGGTGATCGACACTTGTGCATGTCCCACTGAGGTAATAGGGCAGGGCACCCAGGACTGTGGCCATGACCCAACTGAGTCCCACAATCGCCATTGCCTCTTTTTGATAGAAAGGTCCACCGTGGTGTCGTCTGCCAATCCAACGCAGTACGCCCCCGGTAACCATGCAGATCAGGAAGCTCTCAATCAGCGCGATCGCGCCCTCGGTCTCGAATGACGTTGTGGGCTCCAGGTCTGTTCGATTTGCAAAAAGGGGTACAGCGAACGGCAGACTGGCTAACATCGATCCACCGATCAACAGGCAGATCGTACCCAACAAGCGAAGGAGGAGTGGGAAATTCAAAGCTCAAACATTTCATGACAAAGGGCAGAACCAAGCATGCAAGCTTAACTACTGTGCTACGACCTTCGTACCACCACTTGGAAATAGAGGTCGATTGGACCTGCTCTGGCAGACAAACATCATCAAAATCAATGTAACTGGCACTCGCTTTGCACCGCTTTTCATATGGCAATCGTGACCTCTGTTCCCCATGGAGGCCTTGATTACCTTTCTGCGGGGCGGCACTGGAGGCGGTGCCGCTCCGCTACCTACGATTATTCGCTTGTTCCTACGCAGTTTTTGACGTCTTTTCCGCAGAACCCGATCAAATGGCAGGGGACTACATTCCCACGCCCAAGTCTCGATACTTTTGAGCCAGAAAATTGGGATTTGGGAGCCCGCCCGGTCAAGGTGTATGATTCTGCCGCATTAGTGTGATGCAGATTGCGGCATTTTGAATTGAACAGATTTCGAAGGTTCCTGTTTTGTGTGGACGGTTTACTCTGCGAGCTCCGGTGATTGATTTGGGGCAGCTTTTCTTCGGGGGTATGGAACGCAGCCGTGAATTTGAAGTGGGGCCTGCTCGATTTAACATCGCGCCTACGCAAAATGTTTTATGTGTCCATCATGATTCGGTGGTAGATGGTTTAACAGCAGCCCAATACCGGTGGGGCTTGATACCTGCTTGGGCAAAAGACATCGCAATCGGTGCGAGAATGATCAACGCCCGCAGCGAAACTCTTGACTCCAAGCCGAGTTTCAAGCACGCATTGGCAAATCGGCGTTGTTTGATCCCCATGGATGGATATTACGAGTGGACCAAGGCCAGCGGTGGAGTGGGCAAGCAACCCTACTTAATCGAACCTGTGGATGGGCGAGTGAAGTTCATGGCGGGCTTATGGGAAGAAAATCAGCAGTTGGATGAAGAGGAGGTTATTCGTTCCTGCACCATCATCACAACGCCTGCTAATTCCACGACTGCCCATGTTCATCATCGGATGCCCGCCTTCATAAGTGAACGTGATTGTTGTGCGTGGCTGGACCCCCAATGCTACGATGTTCCCAAATTAAAGTCGCTACTGCGGCCTGCAAGACGTGATCTCTTGCAATTGATGGCTGTTTCACGACACGTGAATAGTCCACGTAACGAAGATGAGGGGTGTATTTTGCCCCTTGATACTTCCACGCAGGGTCAGCAATTCATCCAGTTCGACTAAGGCGGCCACGGGACTGGGGCCAAACTTTAGGGGAACTGATGATTAGGGTAAAAATCTGACGATCCAGCTGCCTGCGCAAACTCACCAAATCCCCTTGTTGTCTCGGTTGGCATGCTCGCCCTGTTTTTCCTCACCTTCCTGTGTTTCGCAGGCGGTACTACTTGTGCGCGGTACTGACGCGATCCGTCAATTTCTGACGCATCACTCCTGATTTAGTAGGAAAAGCAACGATAGGAAGAACGATAAACAAGTTGTGTTCCGCGTTTGTATACGAATGGTGTTCCAGGATGAGCCGAGCAGTTGTTAGCCTGACATTAGTTTTCTGCCTGATCGGAACCTGCAAGGTTTGGGGTCAGAGCACGATTTCCAATAGCCCATTCGAATTGTCCACTGGGCAAGGCTTGTGGGGTGCATTGCTGCCAGCTTATTCACTGGGTGAAGACGCGAGCGGTGCTCCTGCCCTTAGTGACAGCATGGACTCGCTTGGGTACCACGGAGA
>JAPOKD010001008.1 GCA_029977825.1 Planctomycetota bacterium
ATCGCTGATCCTTTCAGATCCAGCATCCGCGGTTGGCTCTGCTCCGCATTCCGGTCTGCATTTTCTTCCAAAACCGAAATCCAGACTCGAGTTGGCAGCCAGTCTTCTTCATAAATCTCCTGATCGAATCCATCGTCTTCTAAATCCTGAATCTCGTCATCTTGCTCCTCCTTGGCGAGAAACACAACGTGTTTTCCATCCCCGGCGATCTCGAAACTGCCCATGGAAGTCGGTCCACTGAGAACCCGTACCGACTCTCCACCATCAACGGGAATCCGGTACAAAGACTTGGTTTGATCCTTGCCCCGTTTGGATGTGTAATAAATCGTTTTCCCATCTGGCGACCACTGAGGCGCGCTAATCGAAACCTCACCGGTAATAAAGGGCCGACTCAAACCGGTTTGACGATTCATCACATGTAATTCTGACCAAGCAGAACCATCGTCATCCTTCAGTGGACGGCGCGGCACTGACTTCAAATACGCAACATGTGTACCGTCTGGTGACATTTCTGCCGCAGTCACATACTCCAGATGGGCAATGTCCTTCGGTTCAAGCAAATCATTGTTCTGCCCCAAAACAAGGTTGGGTACCAGACACACAAAAACGACCACACAGGCAGGAACAGCAGGACGACGCAACATTCTCGATACCTTATTCAAAGAACCAAAACACAAAGCAGGCTGCGTAACAGAGATTGCAGAACGAATCGAATTACAGTCTACCAAAGCTGGGTGGATCGCAAGCGACCGGTTACCCTTCCTGGAATCAACCCGGCTCTGTCACCCGCACTACGCTGGAAAATGCAATGATTTCGCGCTGAAATTCGACGATGCCATGCGATGCCTTTCGAGACGCTAGAATGTTCCTTCCTGCCATTGCCCGTTATCTCAAATCTCTTTGAAACGAGGTCAATCATGAGACAGCTGATTCTGACTGGACTATTCGCTCTTCTCTCTGCATTGCCTGCTCACGGCCAATTACCAGCAGGCAAGATTCCGGACCCCTTGGTTGAGAACAGCGACACCCTCGTAGTATCGCTTCAGAACCCTCGCCTCAATCGCGGAATTGTAGGTGTCATTGGCATCACAGCAGATGAGGTCGATGCACTTTTTGAATTGTGCGACCACGAAGGTCTTATCGTCTTTGTACAAACTGATGATCAGGAACTTGCAGCAAGGCTCCGTGCTCGGGCAGATAAAACCAAGCTGCTCGGGGAACGACTGTTCATTGAAAACGGTTCGTTCAAGCACATTCACCTTGGCAACAATGTAGCTGACCGGATAGTGGTGAGCAGAGTTGCCGAGGACTCGGTTCCACAAGCGGAAGTCATACGTGCGTTGCGTCCTCGCGGCATCGCCACTTTTGGTGGACAGCAACAAATCAAACCCGTTCCATCGGGCACGGACGACTGGTCCCATCCCTATCACGGCCCGGACAACAATCCTCAATCAGATGATCAATTAGTCCGCGGCAACTTTCGCACGCAATTCATTGGTTATCCCAAATTCAGTCCCATGCCGGAACAGACGGTCATTGCTGGTGGACGTATCTACAAAGCCATGGGACACATCGCGCACAAAGCCAACCAGAATGCGATGCTCAACAAGTTGCTATGCATCAATGCCTACAACGGTATGATTCTGTGGCAACGGGATCTTTCTCCCGGTTTCATGCTGCACCGCAACACCATGGTCGC
>JAPOKD010000340.1 GCA_029977825.1 Planctomycetota bacterium
CTTCCCACTCAACCTTTGGCCAGGCTCCCGGAGCTGCAAAACAGATGGAACTTGACTCGCCCCTGCTGAAACCATGGACCGGCCCCCACGGTGGTGTCCCCCCTTGGAACCTTGTACGCGCTGACGAATTCGTGCCGGCATTCGATGCAGCCATCGCAGAATCGAATGCTGAGATCAGCGCGATCACGGACAACCCCGAGAAGCCAAGTTTTGAAAACACCATTGTTGCCATGGAGCGTGCCGGTCGCACCCTCAATCGACTCTCGGCTATTTTCTTCGTGTATGCGTCGAACCTCAACGTAGGTTCCATCCCGGATATCGAAAAAGTGGTCGTTCCGAAGTTGTCCGAACACGAGGACAGCGTTTACCAGAATCAGGCCTTGTTCGCTCGCATCTCTGCCATTTATGACAGCCCTGCGATGAAAGACGGTACGTTCAACCTGGCACAGCGCAGGCTGGTAGACGACACCTACAAGACTTTCTTGCGGAAAGGTGCCAAGCTGAGCAGTCGGGACAAGGCCAAGTTGTCGCAAATGAACACGCGTCTCGCTCGCCTGTTCACGGATTTCAGCCAGAACGTGTTAGCAGATGAAAAAGGCTATGTGACTTGGATCAAAGATGAATCCGAGCTCGCCGGCTTGCCTGACAGCGTAATCTCGGCCATGTCGAATGCTGCCAAGGACAGAGACAACAAAGGAGGTGATTGGGCAATCACAAACACTCGTTCCTCGATGGATCCATTCCTGACCTATTCCAGCAATCGCCCACTTCGCGAACAAGTCTGGCGAAATTACTACAGTCGCGGTGACAATGGCGACAAGTACGACAACAATAAAATCATCGCCGAAATCCTCAAAATTCGCGCCGCACGAGCAAAGCTGCTTGGCTACGAGACACACGCACATTGGCGAATGGAACCTACCATGGCCAAGAAGCCTGAGGCCGCCATGGATCTGATGCTGAAAGTATGGCCCAAAGCACTAGCACGGGTGCGTGAAGAAGTTGCCGACATGCAGGCAATAGCAGACGAAGAGGGTGCGAAGATCAAAATCGAGCCGTGGGACTACCGCTACTACGCAGAAAAGGTCCGCAAAGCGAAATATGATCTCGACTTCAACGAAGTCAAACCCTATCTGCAACTCGACAAACTTCGTGAAGCCATGATGTGGGCAGCCACACAACTTTACGGTCTGCACTTCAAACAGCTCAGTGGGATACCTGTGTTTCACCCCGACGTTACCGTCTGGGAAGTTACAGATGCTGATGGCAAACATGTGGGACTGTGGTACCTTGACCCCTATGCCCGCGAAGGCAAACGAAGCGGAGCGTGGATGACCGACTACCGCGCCCAGGAAAACATGGGAAAGCCAATCACAACCATCGTTTCCAACAACTCGAACTTTATCAAAGGTGCTGATGGCGAACCCGTGCTCATTTCGTGGGACGATGCCGTGACCCTGTTCCATGAATTTGGTCACGCTCTGCATGGGCTGCTATCCAAAGTCAACTACCGATCCCAGTCCGGCACTTCCGTCGCACGTGACTACGTTGAATTCCCATCGCAGATCAACGAGCATTGGCTGGAAACGCCAGAGGTTTTGAACCAATTTGCAGTTCACCACAAAACAGGTGAGCCGATTCCGCAAGCACTGCTTGATAAAATCAAGAAAGCTTCCACTTTCAACCAAGGCTTTGACACAGTCGAGTATCTGGCGAGTGCTTTGATCGACATGAAGTTGCATCTGGCAGGCTCGGATGACATCGATCCTGACGCGTTTGAGCGTGACACGTTGGCGGAAATGGGAATGCCCAGCGAACTGCCAATGCGTCACCGCACGCCTCATTTCATGCACATCTTCAGCAGCGACAGCTATTCAGCAGGCTATTACAGCTACTTGTGGGCGGATGCTCTCACTGCCGATGCAGCGGAACGGTTTGCCGAAGCGGGCAGCTTCTACGACAAGGATGTTGCCAAAAGCCTGCATGACAACGTGATGAGCATCGGTGACACCATTGATCCGGCAGAAGGATTCCGCCGCTTCCGTGGACGCGATGTCGACACCAGTGCTCTGCTGCGAAAACGTGGCTTCCCAGTCGACTGAGCTTGGTTCTATGACCAAAGCTCTCGAAAGACAGGACTGGCTTAAGTAAGCAACTGCAACGACGCGAACTTGGTTCGCGTGGCCGGCAACGCGTTCGGGTGCGGGTAGCACGCTCCGCATGCGCACTTAAGATGCCACGAGCGAACCACTGCAGGGGGCGACACTTCAGTGAGTTTCTCACGCAAACAAAACGGGGCGGCCGGGCAAACAGGGCAACTTACAGTCGATCCCGGCGTTACCTTAGAACGACTGTAACTGTAAAAGAGTTCAGATCAGAATTTCAATGCTGCCATCATGCTCGCGAACCTGAAAGGTCTCCTGCAGTGGTTGACGATTGATGGTCTGGATGCCTGTTTTCAGCTCGTACTGCCAGCCGTGCCAGGGGCAGGTCACACAACCGTGCTCAACTTGCCCCTCTGCCACGGGCCCACCCTGATGAGCACACATCCCATCCATTGCAAAAAGCTCACCCTGATGGCGAAAGACGGCGATCACCCTGTCCTTGACCATCACCTCGGTAGCCTGTTCATCCTTGAGTGGTTCAGTGAGGCTGACTGGGACCCAATCTCGCGGTCCATCGTTCTGGTGAGGCTGAACGTTGTAGTTGTCCATGAATAACCTGCGATGTCCTGTTATCGGTTGGTTGTTGCCTCGCTACAATCCGAGGTTCACGAAGTGAGATCGAAGATCCGAACATTTCCAAGGAGTATGGCAGTGGCACTGCAGCAAATACACCCCACAGTCACAAAGTCAGCATTCAAGGTACATCCCAAATTGGTTGCGTTCCTCTTGGGCTGCAGCTTTTTCACCGTCTCAGCACTGCATGCAGACGAATCCCCCAAACAGGCCAAGCAAGGCCCGGCAGCCGCTGCCCAACCATCTGATGGAACCCCTATGAAAGTCACCGAAGTCGAAGGAATTTCCGAGTACAAGCTCGAGAATGGTGTTCGTATTCTGCTGTTTCCGGACGCGAGCAAGGAGGTTGTGACAGTCAACATGACTGTATTTGTCGGATCCCGGCACGAAGGGTACGGCGAGGCGGGCATGGCGCACCTGTTGGAGCACATGCTATTCAAGGGCACGCCTACGAACCCCGACATTCCCAAGGCGTTGAAGGATCGCGGTGCGGGGCGTTCCATGAATGGCACCACGTGGATGGACCGGACCAACTATTACGAAACCCTGCCCGCCACCGGTGACAATCTGGAATTCGCGATCCAGCTTGAGGCAGACCGTTTGGTCAACAGCAAGATTCTTGGTGAAGACCTTGCCTCGGAAATGACGGTCGTGCGCAACGAATTCGAGAGCGGCGAGAACTCACCTTTCCGCGTTTTAATGCAACGCGTGCAGGCGGCTGCCTACGAGTGGCACAATTACGGGCAAACCACAATTGGCAATCGCAGTGACATCGAGCGGGTTCCTGTCGTCAAGCTGAGACAGTTTTATCGCAAGTTTTATCGCCCTGACAACGTGATGGTTGTTGTCGCTGGCAAGTTTGACGAAAAGGACGCACTTGGTTATCTGGAAAAATACTTTGGCGCTCTTTCCAACCCTGATGTTCCACTTGATGACACCTACACAACCGAGCCCGCACAAGACGGCGAACGGACTGTTGTTGTTCGCCGTGTTGGCGAGACCCAATTGGTGGGCAACGCCTATCACATTCCCGCTGGCAGCCATCCCGATTACGCTGCTGCCAAGGCTCTGGTTTATATTCTCAGTGACCAGCCCACGGGCCGTCTTTACAAAGGACTTGTGGAAACGGAACTTGCAACCAGTGTCTACGCACTGGCCAATGCATTCGCCGAGCCAGGTTTGTTCATGACTCTGGCCGAAGTACCTGGCGATGGATCGCTGGAAAAAGCTCGCCTCAAAATGACTGAAATTGTTGAACAGTCATTTCGCGATGATCCGGTGACAGAGACGGAAGTTAAGAGGGCCGTGCAACAGATCCTGAAGGCACGCGAGCTGGAAACCTCCGATTCAGACCGGATCGCAATTTCCCTGAGCGACTGGGCGGCCCAAGGCGATTGGAGACTTTACTTCCTCTACCGCGATGCCATTGAGTCGTTGACTCGTGAACAGGTACAGGCAGTGGCAGAAAAGTATTTCGTTCGCAACAACCGCACAACGGGGCTGTTCATCCCCAGTGAGGAGTCGGACCGCGTCAGCATTCCCGAAGCTCCAGATATCGCGTCCATGCTCAAGGACTACAAAGGACGCGAAGCAGTTGCTGCAGGCGAACAGATTGATCCTGAGCCAAATGCTATTGAAAAACGCACGCTGCGTGGCAAATTGACTGGTGGATTGGAGTACGCATTCTTGCCCAAGAAAACCCGCGGTGAGACTGTGTCCATGCAACTGACACTGCGTTTCGGTACTGGTGACACGCTGAAAGACAAGATTGGAGCGGTGGAACTGCTCGGAATCCTGATGGCTCGGGGAACTGAGCAATACGATTACACGGAACTGCAGGATGAACTCAATCGCCTTCGAATTGAAATGTCAATGAGCACGACGATTGGCGTGCTGCAAGCGAGCCTGAAGACCAAACGTGAATTTCTGCCGGAAGCAGTCACGTTGCTGGGTGATGTACTTCGGCGACCGCGTCTCGATGCGAGTGAACTGGAAGTGCTGCGACGTCAGATCATCACCAATCTGCAGCAAGGCACGACTGAACCGCAAGCATTGGCACCACGCAGTGTTCGCCGCAGTCTGTCTCCTTATGCCAAGGACGATGTGCGGTACGTGATGTCTGTCGAGGAAGAAATCGACATGTACAAGAAAGTTACGATTGATGAAATCCGTGCCCTGCATGCTGATTTCCTGAGCAATCAGGCCGGTGAAGTCTCGGCTGTAGGTGACTTTGACCCTGACGAACTTAAGGCTCTGCTGAATGCACAATTGGCCGATTGGAAAACGGACCAACCTTTCGTGCGAGTGGATCGCAAAGCCCATCCGGAGGTCGAGCAATCACTCGACATTATCGAAACGCCAGATAAGGCAAACGCTTTCTTCTTCAGTAGCCAGCAGTACAACCTCAAGGACTCAGACCCTGAGTATGCTTCGCTGGTACTCGGGAATTACATTCTGGGTGGTGGTTCACTGAGCAGCCGACTTGGCAATCGTGTGCGTCAACAGGAAGGACTCTCTTACGGAGTCCGCAGTGGCATCTCAGCCCGAGCGAAAGATAACCGGGTCGACTTTACTCTGTATGCGATCACAAACCCTCAAAATCGTGACAAACTCATGGCTGTCATGATCGAAGAACTGGAAATCCTTCGTAAAGATGGTATCACGCAAGAAGAGCTTGACCAAGCCAAGGTTGCATACCTGCAAGCAGCACGTGTACGACGAAGTGGGGATGCTGCCTTGACCAGCGAACTGCTGTCAACGTTGTTCAACGATCGGACGATGGCTCATTACGCCGAGCACGATGCACAGATTGAGGCAGCAACCGTTGAAAGCGTCAATCAGGCGATCAATAAGTACATTGATCCGGAAAAGCTGATCATGGCAATCGCAGGTGATTTCGCGGCTGCTTCCAAAGCACGTGCCGAGAAAGAGTAACCTACGGTCAGCCGTAACGCCAAACGGACGACAATGAACCCTGTTGCCCGGCAATGCCTCTGCACTGCCGGGCATTTTTTCTGCAGTCAGGTAGACACTCCCGACCGTGATATAAACCCACAAGCCTGTAACACAACACCCAACTTGTGACCCTCACGATCAAACAGTGTTACCACCACCTGTTCAGGTCAAGTCTCGCTACATGACCTGTCTGATAGAAAAGTCATCCGTCATGCTGACGTCGATGGTTGCTAAGAGTTCAGTTTCTGAAGGACCACGCAGCCTTCCTGTCTCACGAGACTGCAAAGCCCGGTCCTGAGAAATCTCTCGAATGGCAAACGATTTCTGCATCGAAGTGAACGGTGATCCAACCACCTGATTCAGTGCCGATTCAAGTTCCAACCCTGCATCAAACCGCGACTTCCACACGCGCCCCTCGCTCGTGTTTTCAGAATGAACAGTATCTACAAGCCTTGGGGCCAGCCGTTGAAACAAAGCCTCAGACGCACTCGTGATCTGTTCGGCCTCCCCACCGGACGCCCGCGCGGCTGCGACCTGATTGAGTACGCCCAGTACGTCGATGCTGCTCAGATGCCCGCTCTGATTCGTGTCGAAAGGTAGCCAGTCCAAGTTCTGATATCCGTTCCAAAACCTGACGTCGGGTTTCACATGTGCCTGTTTTGACAACTGATTGATCA
>JAPOKD010000778.1 GCA_029977825.1 Planctomycetota bacterium
AAGAGAAGCCCAGACTCACCTGTCATGCGACTGCAACTCAATCGCTTACGACAACGCGTACGACGACAGGCGAATGCTGGCAAAACGACTGGGCCGGAAACCGACTCTGGCAAATAAAAGTCAACCACATCTCAGGCACACCGAAATTATCACCGTTCGAGAACCCAGCACCACCCACGTCAAAAAGGCCTCAGCGGGATGAAAATCACTGCCATGGCCGCGAACTCTCCGGAATCAGTGGCGAGCTTTACTGTCTGCCAAGCTGAATGGCTAGCGAAACCAGAAACCAAGGATATCCTCGACACTCTCTTCTTCCAGTACTTCGTGAGCCAGCAGTTCGTCAGCCAATGCCGCAATTGCTGCCCAGACTCGTTCCATCTGCACCTGCCGCCTCAACTCCACGATGATAGTTTCCAATGCCGCCATGCGTTGTTTCTCATCAGTCCACATTGGTGTTGCTGTTCGCCAAGCTTGCTCCCAGTCGTGCTTCCAAGGAGCAAAAAACGCGGGGTGAAAGGGTTCGTCCCGATAAACCATCTCGGCTACCGGACCGGCAAGTATGGTTAAGATCTCTCGCTTTCGTTGCCAATCCAGATCCGGATCAACCCTTCCCCACTGTATCCGACAGTCTCCAAAGTGCGCCGGTAACCATTCATCTGCTTCACCGCCAAGCTGCATCCCCTGAACTCTCCCACCCAACGCATAAGCAATTACTGCATGCCCGGATTCATGATAGGCAGTGAGTGTTTCATCATCCATCACTTCGTCGTCACCTGTGCTAAACTGCATTTTCCTGACAACATATTGGAAGTAAGAATCAACGAAAACCTCACGTTATAGGGAATAGTGACCACGATGAAGGCAATGCTGCTGACCGCGTACGAAAAAATGGAAGTCACTGAGGTGAATGAGCCTGAAGTTGGACCCGATGACGTCCTGGTGCAAGTGGAAGCCTGCGGAATTTGCGGTAGTGATATCCACGGATTTGATGGCAGCACTGGTCGACGAATCCCACCTCTCGTCATGGGCCACGAAGCGGCAGGAATTGTCGTTGGCACAGGTTCAAATGTATCAGACCTACCCGATGGGACCCGCGTCACTTTTGATTCGATGGTCTCATGCGGACAATGTGACTTTTGCCGACAAGGCAGTGGCAATCTTTGCGACAACCGTATGGTACTTGGGGTTTCATGCGAAGAGTACCGCCGACATGGTGCGTTCGCTGAACGAATCAGCGTGCCTAGAAGAATCGTCTACCAGCTGCCCGATAGTTTGCCATTCGAAGAAGCAGCTCTTGTTGAAGCGGTTTCCGTAGCAGTACATGCCGCCAATGTCACTCCAATCTCTCTTGGTGACACAGCCGTCATTGTTGGTGCCGGCATGATCGGTTTACTAACCCTACAAGCAGCACGCGCCGCAGGTGCTTCAAGGATCATCGCAATTGACCTGAATGAAAAGCGTCTCGAAGTTGCAAGAGAACTCGGTGCCGACGAAACCATACGTGGCGATCAGTGCAATGCTGCGGATGCAATCATGAAGCTGACCAACGGCAGAGGCGCCGACGTAGCATTTGAAGTTGTGGGTGCGACACCGACTGTGAAAACAGCGATCGAATGCGTGCGTAAAGGCGGTAATGTTACGCTGGTAGGTAACGTTTCACCGACGATTGAATTACCACTGCAGTCAGTCGTGACGCGGGAAATCTCACTTCATGGAACCTGCGGTTGTAACGGTGAATATCCGCAATGCATTGATCTGATGAATCGAGGAATTATCAATGTCAAGCCGCTTATCACAACAACGATTCCACTTAGCGATGGCCCCAAATGGTTTGAGCGACTTCATGCAGGTGATCCCAATCAGATGAAGGTAGTTGTGCAACCGCAGCAAACTTGATGCTTGTGCAAACCACTTCGGAAACAAGCTTCAAAATGCATCGGGCCAGATTAAGTAACCTGAGTCTCAGACTTAACGAGGACGACACTGCTGTTGCCCGATTGGAAAATGATGTCATCCATGAAGCTTGTCATCAACACGAAACCACGGCACTGCTCAATCTCGAAAGACTCCGAAGTCCCCGGTGCTGGTGTCAATCGAGTCAATCGACCAGGGCCATCATGTGAGATAAAAAAGCGAGTGTCGTCAGCACTAACAGAAACTTTCAACAATACCTTTCGGTCACAATATGGTTTTTGTGATGCTCGCTCGCGTATCTCATCATTGTTGCATTCGTCTCCCTCAAACATGCGACTGACCACTGGATCTTCATCCTTGATCTCCAGATTGCCATAGCACATTGCATTGAATAGAGCACTTGATAGCGCCGCTCCGATGCGAATTCTCTGGATGGTCGAAAGACCAGTTGCTGCCGCCAAGGTTTGTACAATGTACAGCACAGTTGGTTCAATCGCCGATATATCGTTGGGCAATTCAACGCTGAATTCCGGACTCTCTAAATGCCCCGAAAAATCATGGAAAATTGCGTTGACCTCGGCCATCGCTAACGTCTGCCGTACGACATGATTCAGTAGTTTCTGCAGGGAGTTCTTGGGCACGAAGTTAACTGCACCAACAGCCAAAGCGTCAACAGCTAACCCCTCTGACCCTCTCGCCGTCACAACTATACAGGGTAGATTTGTATCTACCCTGCCAACCTTTTCGATCAATTCGCAGCCATTCAATTCTGGCATACGTAAATCAGTCACCAACAAATCAGGTCGCGACGCCTGCACGGCTTCCCAAGCCAACTGTCCATCTACCACGCAGTCCACGCAATGCCCGTCCTGCTCCAATAAAGAGCGCATTAACGCTGTGTGGGTTGCACTATCTTCGGCCAGCAGAATTTTTGCCATGTAATTGCTTTACCTTGCCCTTCTCGCCCTGTTTGGCACAGTGACCATAATTCTAAATCATTTTGTACATCATACTGTACACGCCGTGGTGTTACGGGCCGTCTTTTCCAGACGCAAACTAACGCCCCACGCTCAATCAAGGTTGCCACGCCCCCATTGCGCGTGAGGCTTGCATTTTGCTATTCACCAAGCGGTCATCCAGTTGCTAAACCCATGCCGAGACGGAGACTGCTGGCTGAGCGGGGAAATCGCATGTCACCACGATCATACAGATTTGGAATCCATCAACTGCCAGTCGCAATCAGGGAGCCGACCTGGCACATGTGCAGCACGTACGCTTGACAATCAACGAAAACACGAAAACCATACGTCTCACGACAATATTCAATCCGTTAGAGCACCCTCATGCCGTACTTCCGTGTTCATGACAGCCACAAATTGGTTCTCACCAATTTTAAGGTCATGTTCACCTCATTTTGCCAAACACGCAACTTCACCAAA
>JAPOKD010000932.1 GCA_029977825.1 Planctomycetota bacterium
GACCCCGACTTCCGAAAACGGTCAATTCTCGAACAGCTCGCGATCCACCGTAAAAAAGCAGCCTGCAACAACTGCCACAAAAACCTTGATCCATGGGGCATTGCCTTGGAAGGTTTCGATGCCGTGGGATTGCATCGAAAGCCCAACCAGACGCAGGCAGCCGAAAATAAAACCATTCCAACGACAACGAACAGACTGCCGGGTGGTGTAGAATTAGCAGATGTGCAGAGTCTGAAACGTCATCTTTTGGAGTCACGCAAAGATGACTTTTCACGCTCATTGGTGATTCATCTACTGACCTACGCTCTCGGACGCCCCATCCAACTGACAGATCAAAATGCAGTGCATGAACTGACGGCATCTCTTGAGGCAGACAATTACCAACTTCGTAGTTTGATCACCCAAGTGGTTCTCAGCCCATCCTTTCGAACGAAATAGCGACTTCACCATCGGCATCTTCACCGGATGCTTCAGGGAGAGTGAATCATGACAGCTAAATCATGGCATCTGACGCGACGCACATTTCTCCGGGGAACTGGAGTTTCACTGGGACTTCCATGGCTTGAATGCATGAGTGGTTCGGCGCATGCCACAAATGTTGAGCAATCCAAAGCAAAACGTTTATGTGCGTTCTACTTCGGGTTCGGTGTCAGCCTGCCCAAAGAAGATAGCGACCAAGCCAAGTGGAGATGGTTTCCAGAAGGAGAAGGGAAGGATTTCAAGTTCACCGAAACACTGCAGCCTCTCGAAAAGCATCGCAACGAACTTAGCATTCTCGGGGGCTTGTCACATCCGCATGGTCGGCGCATGGGGGCTCATGATACGGGAGACACTTTTCTGACAGGTGCTTACCTCAACAACAAGATGCTGCAAAACACCGTTTCTGTTGATCAGGTCGCTGCAGCAACAGCAGCTGCACACACTCGATTCTCTTCCTTGATCCTGTCAACTGACGGCGGTGTTGGCGAACCAACTCGGTCCAGCACGCTGTCGTATGACCAAAAAGGTCGACCGTTGCCAGCATTGAATCAACCGCAACAGATATTCGATCGTTTTTTTGGTGCTGGCGACGCGGACGTGCTGCGCAACCAACGACGTCTGCGTAGCGCGGCCGGTATGCTGGATCGTGTTCTGGAAGATTCCAAATCACTGCGACGACGTTTGGGGCATCACGACCGAAACAAGCTTGATGAGTACCTTGCGTCAGTGGAGAAAATTGAGAAAGACGTACATCGGTCCCAACAATGGCTCGAAGTACCTCGACCAGAACTGAACGATCAAGATCGTGAAATGCTTCATTTGGAAGCTGACGACGAAGCTCCCAAGAATTTCATCCGTACCATGTACGACCTGATCTACCTGGCATTCCGCACGGACTCAACCCGTGTGGCAACATACCAAATCACAAACATGGCAGACTGTTCCTCAAAAGCTGCCAAGTTTCCGCAACTGGAAGGCTTCAAAGCTTCGCTCCATACCCTGGCGCATGACTGGAACAAACCAGATGGCGCCGAAGCGCTCGGTCGCTGGGACCGATTCATGGCTGAGCAACTCTCCTATTTCCTTGACCGAATGTCCGGTGCAAGAGAGGGCGAAACATCTCTTTTGGACAATTCAGTCGTGCTCTACGGTAGCAGCAACAGCAACACCCACAACAACCGTAATTACCCTCTCGTGCTGGCGGGCGGCGGAGAACTTGGTCTGCAACATGCGCAGTATCTGCGATTCGATGAAAAAATCCCCATGTCAAATCTGCTTTTGACCATGCTGCACTGTGTTGGCGCAGAGCAGGAATCTTTTTCTGACAGCAACAACGACTTGACGGAGATTCTGAAGTCCTGAACAACGCTGGTTCGATCTTCGAGGCAGGGTGCACGGGCCTGAATGACCTGCACGCTCAAGTTCTCTGGCAGAGCCCATACTGGCAACTCAGGAATTGAGTTCGCCCAGCCTTTTCATCAAACGTATTTCATCGGTCAACTTCGGCCCTCACCGTGTGGATCTTCTCGCCCCTGGTTTGGCTAAATTCACTGACATCCAACTGTCCGCCTTCGAATGCACCTGTTTTTTCTGCTGCTGGAAAGTCCAGCAGTTGCAATGGAGCGCGCCCCCGACCGTTACCACACCAAGGGCAGGGAAGGTCACCCCCCCGCATTACATCCAAATGCTCAATCACGAGCTCCGCTTCTCCCATAACGCGGCGAGTTAACTGCGGACTTTCCGCTCCCAACCAGAGATTGCACGCCAGACATGGCTGATCCTGCTTCGCACAAGTGCCAGCGAATCTTTTCAATCTCACGATCGTCGCTCGCATCAAGCAAACAGAAACACATCAGCACGCTCAAGCCCCGCCCATCAAGTGGGCAGGATCACAGGTAAAAATCGACAATTGGCTCAAACTGCTTGCTTGTCACCCTGCACCAACTGCGGCGTCCGGACAGCGAATATCAGCCTGATGCTACTACAGGCTGTCGCAGGCCTGAGCCAAAATCCC
>JAPOKD010000635.1 GCA_029977825.1 Planctomycetota bacterium
GGTTTCGGGTCTGCACTCAGCCGTCACACCACACCAACGGGCAATCTCCCTGCCACGCGATAACTCTTCTCGTGCAACGAACCCCCGAAGGTTAAAGAATCACCAAGATTTCCTCAAGACGAATGAAACTGGAACCGAACCGCCGCTTGCTATCATTTTCAGCGAGATAACAGGCGGGGTAACATTTGTACAAAACGTTGTAAGACATACCGATTCCCCTGCTTCTAGACACAACTGCGAAGCTGCTTTCCCTCATGTTGTGCCTCGCCGTTTTACGGTTTTCGCCGATGTTTTTCGCTTTCGATGTAAAAATGAAAAATTAAAAACACGAATTGGCACGAACCCTGCTTACTAGGAAACCCGTAAAGAGCTTGGAGCATCCGCTTCAAGAAACCCTCCCCACATATGCAGGCAAAGGAACAGCCATGTTGGTACTTACACGGAAAGCAGACGAACAAATCCTGATCGGCGATGATATCAAAATCACTTTGGTACGGGTCCGTGGGAACAGCGTCAGGGTCGGAATCGATGCCCCCAAGAACATTCGCATTGTACGCGGCGAACTGCGGCCACAGGATGCCGGCGACGCTGCTGATCCTATCATCGAACGTGAAGAGGTATTCGCACGTCCAGAGGCACAACCCAAGTACAATGGGGGCACGAACCGCATTGCTCAAGCACAGGACAAAGTGCCTGCAACAAGCCAAGGCCCGCATCACACTGACACCCATCACGCTGCTTCAACAAATGTAGAACCCGTGAATGCAACTGACTCATTCGTGCAACCCGCGTCGTCTCCCGGCTCACTTGCGAAAACCAAGAAGGCCCCGCTTTCAGCATTCGTGTCTGCTACTTGAGGGTCACCTTCTGATCACGACAGGTACACGTGAATTAGCATCTTTTTGCTCGTCGTTGAGTTGAACAACTGCTGGTCGCACCAGATTTTTACTGCCCTTGGCCAGCCGATCGCCGGAATCGACCTCATGCAGATGCTCGAGCAAGATCCGACGAACTTCGAATATCGTTTTGCTGATCATGTGGATCGTGGTATGCGGTGCGTCGACAATCAACTCGCTTTCCACGTCTTCCATGGTAGCACTGTCGAAATCGACGACACCATCACCGTTACCCGAAGTGAACGAACTTTCGGTGACCCCAACGATGTTGTGATATTTGACATGCGGTGAGGACTTGGCCCGCATCATGACTGGAAAGATAGGTGAGTCAGGGGCCAACGAATCAATAGCATTTGAAACGGTGAGCAAGTCCGTGTCCTTGAACAGACTGCGGTTTGCCGACACCAACCGATTTCCGGAGATCACTGCCATGGTCGGCAACTTGATAAACTTCCGCGCCAGCCACCGCGTATAATCGTTTGCAAATTCGCTTCCTCGGTGAGGTGTTCCAATCGTGACAACTCGTCTGATGGATTCATTGGGTTTAAAGAAGAGAGTGCTAACCAGTTTGTTGCGTTCAGCCTCGGGTCCGTTGATTTTCTGAAGCGCTTCCTTTGCGTTTTCAGCCTGTTCGTAGCTAACGCTTCGCCAAAAGTCGTCGCCGCTTTCGATTGTTTGAAGCCGACTGACGAGTCCCCCCATGCTATGACCTACAAGCACCATCTGATCCATCATCTGATCCTGGTGTTTGGGGTCGAACGCGGTTCTCAGATCCTGTAAATCACGGCGCAACTCGGTAGCGCTATTCCAAAAAGGCTGCCCCGATGGATACAGGTAGAACCAGAATTGATATCGCTCCCTTATCTCTGGAAAGCTCCTCAAGTCGTTGAACATGTCCATCCAGGTCATCGGACTGGACCAGAGTCCGTGCACCATCAAAACCGGAATCCGATCCGGATCGTATGGCTCCAGCATATAAAGCCCGCGTTTCTTTTGCAGATCGTTGGGGTTGAGCAATCCTTCAGTTGCTTTGTTGCGCTGTCGAAACTCCGGACTATCCAGGAAGAAGGCCAATGGAGCCGTCAGATCGGTTTCCAGCGGAACCCATTTTTCGCCCAGATGAATCTGGTTTGCTGTCAACGGATCAAAAAATTCCAGCACGCAATGGCTTGCCTCACCGGTCCTAGAACCATCAGTGGGTTCGACACACCGCATCAATGCCGTCACGGCATAACTGAGGCCTTCGGCGTAGTATTTTTCGCGTTCATCGGCATTGTCGGGTGGCTTGCGCACTGCAATCAAGGGCACACCAAGTCCAAACGTGGTGTGTCGATTTCGCAGGGTTTCGATCTCGTAATCGCTTACAAACTCATAGTGATCAAACTCGTCTGGCCCCCACTGCCCGCGCATCTCTGCGCGGACGACAAAGTGACGGTCAGGTGTCTCAATCCGATAACTCTTTCCCGGCTCAATTTTATTGTCGGTACACAACAAACGCAGGGTATCTTCCAGCGACTCGTTGTACAGATCACAAACCGCTCGAAACTGCGGATCATAGGCGTTACGAGTCTCTTCCAAATCGTCGCTAAAAAGGTAGTCATAACTGTTGGTCAGAGAGATTCCATAGTGATTCAAGGCATCACCAAGCCGTCCCTCCTGCTCGGCTTTCTTTCCCTCGACGTACGAAAGTTCGCTGAGTGCGTAGATTAAATCTGAATCGGGATGTTCGTTGACCCGCTTGCGAATGTGGGCAAAACACTTACCAGGATCAACCTGATAACGGTCTTCCAACGCAAATCGGCGAAGTGTGTGCAATGTTCTTTCGCTGATCCCCGGTCCCTCCTTGGCTCCCAAGCCAAGACTGGTAGCCAGAGCATTGTCACGAACATCACGCATCGACAGGTAGCGGGTTGTTGTACACCCGCTGGCAACAATTATCAGCATCAGAGCCGCCGTCTGCATGATTACTGATTCCAGCCAGTGGTTCCTCCGAGAGAATGTTGCCAGAAACGCATACCATGAGCTCCGGCGATCCGTCAAACAAATAGGTGTCACGGTCCCGCATCCCGGCGCAGCGTAAACCTCCCCCATGCGGAGCTTCGCTTTTATCGTCAGATTCAGACCTTGCGGTTCCCTGTTCATGCAGCGATCAGTTTTTCTTTGTTCGGCATGACGGCGCACCCGCCGTACAGACTTCCTTACCGATGTGAGTCCGTGTCACTTTGGATTGGACGTTAGAAAGGAAGTTGGACCGCTGTCAACGCATCTTCCACAAAAGCCGATTCCTATCTCCACAAGTTTTCTGTTTGTGCACTGCACCTCGTTGTCTGCGAGGTGGACAATGCCTATTCTTTTTACGAAGCCGCGGCAGTGAACCTGCCGCCTCTAGCGCCGGGAAGCGCATCGGCATGCGTGAAACAAGACGTGAAACTCATCTTGTTTTTTCGCAGAGGTGCGACCTTTTTTTGGGACGCATCACCGGAAAAACCGTCCCCACTGCCTTGCTCAGGTTCGTTCTATGCAGGTCACGGGATCTATCCGGATTGGCCGTCAGATTGGTTTTTGACCAGGCACTTTTTGTGACCTATATTCCCATGGCCGAGTGTTGTGAGCATCGCTGCAAGGCCGTGAGACGGATGGCTAAACATTAACCTCCGTGGACCTCCCCTCCCCCAGGATGCTCAACGGATACGCACGCATGGGTCTACTCCCAAGAGTCATCACTCGCTCGACCTTCGCCCGCTTCGCTGCCAGCATGGTCTGCTCCTGTCTCGCCACCACTGGCTTCGCGCAGGTGGTGTCACAGGCATCGCCTGTCGTGATCGCCGACCCACAAGTCGATCCACAGGCCGAGGCGCTCGCCCAAGGTCTGGAGATGGAAAAGGAGCGAAAGTGGAGCGATGCTGTCCGGCATTATGAGTCCGCATCACGCGACTTCCCGAAGAATGCAACTCTGTATCAACGCCTGATCATCAGCCGCCTTCACTACGATGTGAATCGCCGCTATCAAGATGAAAGTTTTCTTGCTTCCGTTCGTGAACTCAGCACCAGTCAGGCACTCGACTTGTATTCAGAGGTGCTGGCAAACCTTAACA
>JAPOKD010000854.1 GCA_029977825.1 Planctomycetota bacterium
AACAAGGAAAAACAATGAGCGGGGATAACTCACGTCATCGCCATGCAAAATCCACCGATACGAGCGTTCCCAAAAGCGGCGCTGCGTCAGCGTTCAAGAAGTTCTGCATCTACGCAATACTTCTGTCTGGAATTGCTGCTACCGCGGAATATTGCGGCGTACGAGGCTTCGTTGATCAATACCTCAACCTCGCCACGCTCGATGCTGCAGACGTAAAGACAAGATTAGCGTCACTGAAACAGAAACATCTTGAACACGCTGACTCCCAGCTGATATCACTCGGCAGCCACTTCCGCACCGATCCCAACACGATTCACCCAATAGTCGAGGCAGCTTCACCCCCAACCCAATCCATACCATTGGTGATCACAGAGGTGCAGGCTTGCAACGCTGGCGAGATTGTCGACTGGGAAGGTGGCTGCCCTGATTGGATTGAATTGTGGAATCCAAGTGAACAACCTTTCAATGCGACGGGCTGGTATCTCACCGACAAACCTGACGAACCCGGCAAATGGCGAATTCCGGAACTGGTGCTTTCACCAGATGAACGAATACTGATCTTTGCCTCTGGGCTTGATTTCTTTGACAAGGAAGAGATTCACACCAACTTCCGGCTCTCGAAGTCCGGTGAAACTCTGCACCTGGTTCGACCAGACCGTTTAACCATCGAGCAATCAGTCGTTGTGGGAATGCCAAATGCGTTTCACGGTGTGTCATTTGGTCCATCGGCAAGTGAACCACTGCCACTGGCTTACCCGACACCGCTCGAGCCGAATGCCCCTGCTGCTATCGGCTTCACGGAATCAGTGGTTTGTTCGCGCAGCTCATGCCTTTACGAAACAGCATTTACAGCAAGTCTGACATGCAAGACTCCCAACGCTGTGATTCGCTTCACCACTGATGGAAGCATCCCAGAGAAACACAACAGTGAAATCTATCAACAGCCGATTACCATCAATCGCTCAACCATCATCCGGGCTCGCGCCTTTCGAGACGACTGGGTCAGCTCGTCTGTCCTCACTCGTAGTTTCATTCAACTTGATGATCTGGTGCACCAATCCGACTCTCCCAAGGGACTTCCAGAAAAATGGGACGACGTTGAGGCTGACTACGAGATGGATCCTCGTATTACGACATCACATGCGGATGAAATCAAAGCAGCATTGCAAAGCTTGCCCATGGTTTCGGTAGTCGCATCTACGAAATCGCTGTTCGGTGAAAAGGGAATTTACTCAAATCCCTGGAATCGTGGTCATGAATGGGAAATTCCCGCAGTGATGGAATTCTTCAACCACCAGGACGAAACAGGATTTCAGGCACCCTGCGGTGTACGCCTGGCAGGCTACGAAAGCCGGCGTCCAGACTGGAAAAAACACTCGCTCCGACTTAGCTTTCGGTCTCGTTACGGTCAGTCTGTCATTGAAAACTCTATCTTTGATTCCCCGGTCGTGGCTGCCCCCAACCGGGGAACAGGAGCTTTGCGCGAACCTGCGATAGTTCTGAAAAAAAATGAGGATACGTTGCTTGATTCAGCGCACAATTTACAGTCAAGAACTTCGGGCCGCTTTGATAACTTGCTCCTCGGTAATTACGGGGACAAGAAGGCGAAATACCTCTGGACGATTGATGCCCGGGGAATCAACCTCATTCATGCGGCAACTCCGTTCCCAACGGAAAAAGGCAAGGTTGTTCATACAAACCTGAGCGAGCTGGCCTCACTTGGGGGCGAGGCATGGTTCCAGTCATCCGACACGGTAAGCATCAACCCAAGATCCGGCAGATTTGGTGCTGCTGCTGGCATGACCAGACCGCAGTGGGAAGCTGCCATCCGCTACTGGGAGAGCTTGGGGTACAAGGTCAAGGCCTACCCTGGTCGGGACCGATGTTCGAGCTTGATGCTGCGAAGTACGGATGACTCCTGGGCGTCGCATCACGCAGCTGTACGTTCGCGAGCTCAGTACATGCGTGACCAATGGGCACGGCAAACAGAACAGGAAATGGGACAACTTTCTGCTCGAGGTCGTTTTGTCCACGTATGCATCAACGGTCTTTACTGGGGTGTTTATAATCTTGTCGAACGACCTGACGAGGAATATCTGGCACACCAACTGGGCGGAAAGCAGGAGGACTACATTACGATCCGCAGCAGGGGCAGACGCCTTGACACTGATGAAGAAGGAGAATTGTTGTGGGAAAACATTACAGCCGCGGCCTCCAAGGACCTTAGCGATCCAGAACACTTTGCAAAAATCGAAGAACTGGTCGATCTGATTGACTTGATTGATTACTGCCTACTGCAGATGTACGCAGGCAGTGAAGATTGGGCACTGGTCAACGGCAACAACATGCGTGTTTATCAACGGAAGATAGCCTTCGGAAAACTGAAGTTCATGCTTTGGGACGCAGACTCGACATTTGCGTCTGGGTGGAAGAATGAAGAGGTTGATTATCCACTTCCGCTCAAGAAATCTGGAAAAACAGGCTCTTTCGTCCACTTGTTCAGACAGTTGACCAAGAGCGCACAATTTCGCCAGATGTTTGCCGAGCGTGTTAACAAATGGTGCAGAGCTGACGGTGTACTCGGAGCAGCAGCATGTCAGCAAAGATATGAGGAGCTACTCGATGCAGTCGAGCCTGCTTTGATTGCTGAATCAGCAAGGTGGGGGGACATTCACACAGAGGAACCGTACACGCCCATGAAGCACTGGCAAAAGCAGAAGCAACGCATGTTGCATGACTGGTTTCCAAACCGAAGTGAAATCCTTCTGAATGAACTCAAGCAACATGGATTGACGACTGAGAGTTTGCCGCGACCAACCCCAGAAGAATCGGCGGCACTCTAATAGCTTCCAGCTTCAACGCGGTAATTCTTTATCGCCGCAGCATTTCAGCGCGGCACCTGCCGGAAAATCGACACCTTCAACGAGTTGTTTCCGCGTTCACGTCCTCGCCCTTTCTCGCGGTCATCGTCTAGAATACATCGGCATCGAACCTGCCTTTGCTCATGGAAATGGACATGCCTTTC
>JAPOKD010000398.1 GCA_029977825.1 Planctomycetota bacterium
AACAAGCTTTTCGACGCTTTCTGTTTCGCTGTCGTAGTGTCTGGCGATGGTTTGCAGAACATCTCGTTCAGTTGCGATGACCATCGAGATTTCATGGCCAAGAAAGGTTCGCAACTCGTCCTGAATCGTCAGATTCTGCGGATCGCAGGTGGCCACGGTCAGCACGTTATTCTCGAATGACAGCGGCACCACGCGGTACAGCTGTGCCATGGTCTCTGTAATCTTGGCAATCACTTCATCATCGAATTCGGCATCTTCCAATGACACCGTCTGCATCCCCATCTGCTCAGCAAGCGCCTGAATCAGCTGTTCGTCAGTGATCAGTTGCATGTCTTCCGCAATTCTGCCCAGCAATGCGCCTGGTTGTTGTTCCTGCTCCTCAAGCACAATCTCAAGCTGCTCGTCGGTTAGGAAACCAAGGTCAACGAGGATCTGTCCGATGCGACGTGGTGCCATGTGTCAGTGACCAATCAAAACTGGAAGTGGTTGCGGATTCGTTGTTAATGCTGTTTGCATCCGAGGTAATCAAGGCGTCTGTCAACGCGTTTGTCTTCGTTGCAAGTAGCCGGGTTATTCGTCTTGCGGAACAGGGATCGCGTCGTCGCCTTCACCACGACGTGATTGCACAATTCGCTTGGCAAGGTCATCTGGGCGATGGGCTTTTGCCAGCACATCTTCTACTGAAACGTTTTCGTTTTTCCAGTGATGGAACAGTGCATCGTCCATCAGTTGCATCCCGAACTTGGCACCCGTTTGCATGGCACTGTTGATTCGGAAGGTCTTGTTTTCGCGGATCAGGTTGGCAACGCCCGGCGTCACGTTCAGCACCTCATACGAGGCGCATCGTCCACCACCGATCCTTGGCAGCAGCGTTTGGGCGACAACCCCAATCAGCGTGCTGGCCAATTGAGTCCGAATCTGATCCTGTAGGTTTCCGGGGAACGCGTCGATGATTCGGTTGACAGTGCCCTGAGCACTGTTCGTGTGAAGCGTGCCGAACACAATGTGGCCTGTCTCGGCCGCACTGATCGCAGCTTCGATAGTTTCGAGGTCACGAAGCTCACCCACCAGAATCACATCGGGGTCCTGCCGCAAGGCGCGTCGAATTGCTTCGGAGAAACTGGGGACATCAACCCCCACTTCACGCTGGTTGATCGTGCTCTCAATGTGATCGTGGTAAAATTCGATCGGGTCTTCAATGGTGATGATGTGGTGGTCAAGTGTCTCGTTGAGCAGGTTGATCAGGCTTGCCAGAGTCGTACTCTTTCCTGACCCTGTCGGCCCGGTTACGAGAAACAGTCCACGTGGACGATGGACCATCTTGACCACTGCCTCGGGCAGTCCCAATTGCTCGGGGGTCAATTTGTCGTTCGGGATCTGCCGCAGCACCATCGAAATGAAACCACGTTGCTTGAACACCGATACACGGAAACGGGCCGCTTCGCCGAAAGCGAAGCCAAAGTCAGTGCTTCCGCTTTCCTGCAGTTCCCGTTGGCATCGCTCGGGCGTGATGCTCTTCATCAAAGCCACGGCGTCCTCTGCCTCCAACGTCTTGGTTTCCAGTTTTCGCATCCGCCCGTGCAGGCGAAATACCGGAGGTTGTCCCACCACAATGTGGATGTCACTCACACCTTGCTTGATGGCTGCTTGCAGCAGTTTGTCGATCAGAACGGTAGCCAAGAGTCGCTCCCCAGAGCACCTCGCATAGACTCAACTGACACGCAGCATGCGTTTTGGAGGGTCATCCGCCAGGAATGCAATGTCTTTTAAATGGAAAAGGTTTTTGAAATTTGATCGCGATCGTTGCAGGCCTGCCGGGAAAAGGCTTTTTGCCAGGCCGTGCGGTTCAAGGCAGGTTGGATCTCGTATCTCTGCCGCCTTGATGTGTTAATTATTGTCTGTTCGTCCCGAAAAACAAAAAAAGTCGCCCACATTGTAATGGTTTTGGTCGCGGCGAATGCCAGTTGTGCGGCCGCGTTTCGCTGCCTTGCCGGTAGTTTCAGGTCCGCCCGCCAGCGGCGATCGCAATGGTTCTGGCATCAGGAAGGTCAGGAAATGCGTGCCAGTTTTTAACGCCGGTCGCCCGCGATGGATGGTTCGTTTCCCGGCCGGCCGTGCGCCCTGTGCGGCGAGTGATATCGGGGCCTAGAGTGAATCCAGATCGGCCACGATGTGCTTGAACGCGAGCGTCTCTTGTTCTGTTTTCTTTGCCACACGATAGACTTCTTCGAAGGTTGTGATGCCGCGAATAACCTTCAACATGCCGTCTGTGTAAAGTGTTGACATGCCGTTACTTATGGCCTCTTCGCGAATCGTCTGCGTGGTGGTGCCCTTGAACATCAGTTCGCGCAATTTGTTGTTGACCAGCATCAGTTCATAGATGCCGATACGACCGCGATATCCGGTCCTGCCGCAGTACGCGCATCCCTTGCCGCGAGAGAACTCGGCCTGCTTCACCATCTCCGGTGGTAGCCCTGATTCTTCGATCGTGCTTTCGGGGGGCGTGTAACGGACTTTGCATCGTGGGCAGATCGTCCTGACAAGTCGTTGAGCAAGCACCGCAATCACGCTACTTGCCACCATGTAGGATGGTACACCAATGTCCACCATTCTTGATATGGCACTGGGCGCGTCGTTCGTGTGTAGTGTACTGAATACCAAGTGTCCAGTGAGTGAGGCTTGGATTCCCATCGAAGCGGTCTCATGATCTCGCATCTCGCCAACGAGGATAATGTTGGGTGCCTGCCGCAGCATCGCGCGAATAATCAGTGCGAAGTCGAGCCCGATGTTGTGCCGAACCTCGACCTGATTGATGCCCGGCAAGTAGTACTCGACTGGGTCCTCTGCGGTGATCACCTTGCGGTCAGGACGGTTCAGCGCATTGAGTGCAGCGTACAGGGTGGTGGTCTTTCCAGATCCGGTAGGGCCAGTGACGAGAATGATTCCGTTGGGCCTGCGGATGAGGGAGTTGAAGTTTCGGAAATCTCTCTCTGAGAGACCGAGTTGGCGAACACCTACCTTGATGTTGTCTTTATCTAGCAGACGCATCACGCAGGACTGGCCATGGTTGGTCGGGATGATACTGACACGGAGGTCAAGTTGCTTGTCACCCACGGTGATTTTGATCCGTCCGTCTGTCGGACGCCGCTTCTCGGAGATATCGATTTTGGACAGGATTTTGATCCTGGCGATGATCGCCGAGAGCATTCTTCGGGGGGCATTCTCACGTTCAACGCAAACGCCATCGATTCGATACCGAATTCGGACACGATCCTCGAATGGTTCGACGTGAATATCGCTTGCACGCAACTGGACCGCTTCCTGAATCATCAGGTTTACCAAGCGAATCACCGGTGCGGAACTGTCATCGACATCCTCCTCGGCCTGTTCGCTATCGGCGTCAGTTTCGGTGAAGTCGATCGCCGTGTCGGTGAATTCCTGCAGCATCGAGTCAGCAGATTCACCCTCGACCTGCCCGTAATAGCGGTTGATGGCACCGATAATGGCCCCTTTCGAGGCGAGTGCTGTTTCGATCTTTCGATTAAGAATGAAACGCAGTTTTTCGATCGTTTCAAGGTCGAATGGATCCGCGATCAGAATACGCAGGGCGCCATCTTCTTCGCTGAAGGGAAGGACCGTGTTTTCACGAGCAACGGACTCCGGTACCAATTCGACCACTTCATCGCTTATTTGAGCGGATCGCAGATCGACATAGGGGATCTTGTGATGCTTGGCTAATGCTTCAGCCACCTCTTCCGGGGTGGCATATTCCATTTGCACTAAGACATCACCAACGTCCGCATTGGTAGTCTTGGCAACCTCTTCAGCCTCGGTCAACTGGTCGAGGCTGATGACGCCCTGTTTGAGCAGTAAGTCGGTAAAGTCCTGAACCACTCGGCTCATAACGGCGTTCCTGGAAGCATGCGGATAAGAGAATAGTGCGAGTTTGGAACCACGTCGGTGCCTCGCCTATTTGGCCCTAGGATACCAAAAGGGCCGGTTATTCGCATTACAAATAAAGGGTTCTGTGCCTTCATCGCATATGAAAAAGTGAAAGGATGTAGGAGGAGTGTCGGTAATACCTACCTTCCGCCTTGGGTCTGATCGGGTGATTTCACTCTGCTCGCCATCCTCATTGCGAATTTGGATCGAGCAGGTTGCTCAGCTCCGTTCTACTGGCCAAGAGCTGGCTTGCCACTTGTTTGGAGCGACCCTTGGGTGAATTCCTCAACCAACATCCGTTCAACCCGTGGATAGAGTACCAAGCGGTCAGCAACACTGACTGACAGGTAAATGGCTGAGGTTTGGTCGCGCGTGGGAGGTTGAAATTGCCTGTTTACCGTGGCCTTTCAGTGGCTCGGATCGGGGCTGGACGCCGCCGAGAGCCGCGGATCGGGACTGTTACGGCCTGTTTTCGATGTCCGCTGACAGTAGATAGCAACCTCAGTAAGACAGCGGCTCAATCAGACACCGCTGCAGCACTACAGGCCAGCACGAACGACGCCAACGGCGACCCCCATGACTTTGGCCTCACGTACGTAAATGGGGGCCATCGAATCATTTGCAGGTTGCAGCCGAATCCGATCTCCCTCCGGGTGCCAGAATTTGAGTGTTGCTTCGCCCTCTGGCGTCTGGGCAACGACCATATCGCCAGCGGCGGCCGTTTCCTGTTTTTGAATCACGACATAATCGCCGTCGGCGATGTGGGCGTTGATCATCGAGTCGCCCGAGACTCGCAGGATAAATCGATCGTCCTTGAATAGCATTTCGCTGAAGTCGATACGCTCGTTTTGTTCAAATGCCAGTGTTGTGGGGCCAGCTGCCACCATGCCCGCCATCGGTAACGCGTGGCCGCTCCGATCGGCTGCCTGCGTCAATTCAATCGCTCGAGACTTATTTGGGCTGCGTGTAATCAGCCCCTTTCTCTCCAGTGCTCGCAGGTGGCACATCACGCCGTTCGGGCTCTTGATCCCAAAATTTTCACCGATTTCCCGAACTGTGGGACCATAACCGCGCTGCACAATCAGGTCGCGGATCATGTTGTAGACGTTTTGCTGTCGCTCGGTGAGTTGCTTGGCCATCGTGGGACGTCCTATTCGTTCAGGGGGGCTGCGACCTTCTTCAGGTGGGATAAATTAGTATACCGCCATACTAAACGTGCGTCCACAACAAAGATGGGGGGAACTACAGGAACCCGTTAAAATGGCAAAGTGCCCAGATTCCCGCCGGGAAGCACCACCAAGCGAACCAGTGAAGTCGGTCTTTCTTGCTCCAGCCAATCAGCCATGCCAAGGCTACGACACCGACTAGAAAGGATACAAATGCGCCAGTTGCGAGTTCTGTGATCGAAAACTCGAGAGTTTCACCGGCGTTGATCTGCTGCCAAATATCCTTCACTGCAAGCAGGCTTGCGCCCAAGATGGCGGGAATTGCTAGTAAGAATGAGAAGGTGACTGAATCCTCATTTTTCAGTCCCAGCAATCTTGCACCCAGAATGGTCGATCCACTGCGGCTGACACCGGGCAGGATTGCGAACGCTTGAAAGCAGCCAATGATCGCGGCAGCTCGCCAAGTCAATTCGCTGTAGCAACCATCCCGTGGCGACAGTCGTCCCAGCACCAACAGCATGCACCCGGTTACCAGCAGCATCGCGGCTGCCAAAGATGGGTTCATGAGCAAGGTCGAGAATTGACTCTTGATGGTCAGCCCCGCGATGGCAGCGGGCACCGTGCCAACC
>JAPOKD010000502.1 GCA_029977825.1 Planctomycetota bacterium
CGCTATTTCCTTGCTTTTCGAAGTTGTCCTGACGGCCACATGGTTCATCCAACAGCATCGATAATCGTCCTTGCAAGTCAGGATCTGAAGAGTTGGGAAAAAGTGAATCAGTTTTCCGTGCCCATGCGTGACACGCGCGATCCACACTTCCTCGAATTCAAGGGGCGACTTTTTGTTTATACAGGGACATGGTACAGCGGAGAAACAACTTTGCCACGGAGTGAGTATGACCTGAATAAACATCTTGGTTACGCCGCTTGGTCAGACAACGGAAGGCAGTGGTACGGTCCTGCCATGTTGGAAGGTACGTTTGGTCATTACATCTGGAAAGCAGCCCAGTACAATGGAAAAGCTTATCTGTGCGGTCGTCGCAAACACCAGTTCGATGTTCGACCTCGGGGTGAGGGGCCGGAGGTCGAGTCCGCCATGTTGGTCAGTGATGATGGATTTGTTTGGAAAACAGCTTCGCTGTTTCAAGAGCAACGCGGGGACGAAACGGTATTTCAGTTTCAACCCGGTGGCAGCGTGCTTGCAATCGGACGGCGGGGGAGTGATAAAGCACAAATCTTAAGATCAAAACCACCCTATTCGGAATGGAACCGTAACGAACTGGACCGTTACATTGGTGGGCCAATGTTAGTGCGTTGGGGAGACCGATGGGTTGTGGGCGGGAGGCGAAATACCGACCGAGGCCCCAAGACATCCATGTGCTGGCTGGTTGGAGATGATCTGCATGAATTTGCAGAGTTGCCCAGTGCTGGCGACAACTCTTACCCTGCTCTCCTGGTGCTCTCTGATACTCAGGCTGTGATGTCCTGGTATTCATCTCACGAGCAAGATTCCACGGGAAAAACGATCACTGCGATTTACATGGCGGACCTGGAAACTGTCACGCCGTAATCTGCAAGCCGTGTTTACAGTCTGCTGTGTGGAGAACCCGACGCAAGGCAGGTGTTGGTTTTGCGTATTGCCCCAAAAATGTTGTACCCAATACGTTGTACCCAATACGTTGTACCCAATACGTTGTACCCAATACGTTGTACCAAATACCGTGGTAACGGCTCACGCATCACGCAAACGTTGCAGACCATGTTTTGCTGCACCAGCATCTGAGCCGACGGCCAGAAAAGTGAAGCCTTCGTCCAAGTGCTGTTTGGCTTTGTCCTCGCTGCTCAGGATACCAACTGCCGTTGCTGCGTCCTGACAGGCATGAACCACCTTCTGAAGCGCAGCGAGTAAGTCTGGATGCTCAAATTGTTTGGGGCATCCAAGGTTGTAGCTCAGGTCCAATGGCCCAACAAACACGACATCAACACCATCGACCGCAGCAATCTCTTCGATGTTGTTGACGCCTTCTGCTGTTTCGACCTGTACGATCACAGCGGTACGTTCGTGAACGCTGGCGTGATACGCGTCGGTCGAAAGACCGAATTCGGTTGCGATCGTTGAGCTGGCGACTCCTCGACACCCGTGCGGAGGGTACCGGGTATAGGTGACCGCTCTGGTTGCTTCTTCAGCCGTGCTGACGTACGGAATCATCACGCCAGTCGCGCCGAGATCCAGTGCTCTCTTGATGCTGTCCTGATCATTTGAGACCACTCGTACGATCGGGGCACAATTCGTCCCCTCAACAGCCAGCAGCATCGCTTGCAGGTCTGACTCGGTACACGCACCATGTTCAAGGTCAATCAGTACCCAGTCAAATCCGAGTTGCGCTGCCATCCTCGCTAATAAAGGGGAGCCGAGGCTCAGGAAGGTGCCTCTGAGCGGTTCTCGTAACTTCGTTTTTTCAATCCACGCAAAACTCATGTGTCACCGGTCAGCTTCAAGGGTTCCCTTTGCTTTTTCAATCAGAAAATCCACCAGCTCCTGACAGTGAAAGAAACCTGGCCAGAAGTTGTGTCCCTGACCGTCAATTTTGATCACTTTAATCAGTTCACCGGCACCGTTGGCTTGGTATTTTTTCTCCAGAGCAGCTGAATTCTCCGCCAGTGGAACGACTTGATCATCTTTGCCGTGGATGATCAAAACAGGTACACGTGCTTTGGCAAGTTTGTCAGCCTGCTTGATGGGATTAAAGAGTGCCTGGTCTGCTTGCAGTTTGTCTGCTGGAATCCCGTAAGCAGGGGCTGCACGTTTGGTTCCCGGATACGTGGTGTAGTCGTAAACCGGATAGATACCACCGATGGCAGCGACACGCTCAGGATGCTTTACGGCCCAGCTACTGACCCAAAGTCCACCACGACTGCGGCCGAGCATGGCTGGTTTTTTTGAGTAGCCGCGTTTGACCATTTCGTCGTACAAGGCTTCAAAAAATGGAAATGCTTTGGGGCTGCCATATGCTTCACCAACGTCAATTCCCGCGACTGCTATTCCGGCGTCGATGAATTGTCGATGCATCCAGCTCTCTGCCTGGTCAGGATAGGCAGACAGTGTCGGGGCATAGAAAATCCAAGGCCGGTCAACTTCGTCGGTGGGGTCTTTCGGAGAGGCCATGATAAAGGCATGTCGATTCATCAGCCGAAAAGTTGTCCCGTCTAACAATACCTGTCTTCGTTTGGGCATGGCGTCCCTTTGGGCAGGTTTGATCACCTGAGTTGCAGGTTCAGGACCTGCCTTCCTGTTCTTTTTTTGAGGCAGGTCCAAGGTCGCCAGTTTCACAAAGGAAGCAAGCTGCTGCTGCCATCGAGAGGTCAGTGATTCCAGTTTCTCTGCTTGCGGGATAGCGAGGTCCGTCGACTCATCGCGATCGTTGGCCAGATTGTAAAGTTCCCAAGGTTCCCCAATTGGGGCGACTGCTTTCCAGTCACCAACCCGAATGGCCTTGTGGCCATCGTGAAACCACCACAACGATTCATGAGTCAACTTTGCCTTGTCCTTAAATGTTGCGACCAGGCTTTTTCCTGGTGGCTTGGGGGCGGATTCCGGTGGTGATCCGCCGCTGACTTCCAACAATGTCGGTACGATATCGATGACATGTCCGACATCGTGGCGGACTTCGCCTTTGGCGTCGATTCCAGCAGGCCACGCGACGATCAATGGAGTCGAGATGCCTCCCTCATGTGTCCATGTCTTATGTCTGCGAAATGGTGTATTGCAGGTGGTGGACCATCCGGGCCCAAGGCAAAGATAGGTTCCAGCCGAACCAGCGGGCAGACTGGGGTCATGTCCATCGTCGCGGACCATGATCTCCGCGCTGGCGCCGTTGTCGGACAGGAAAATGATCATGGTGTTTTCCCATTGGCCCATCTTCCGTATCTGGTCAAACACTCTCCCGATTTCAATGTCCATCCGATGGATCATGGCTGCGTGAATTGCCATCTTCGTTGCCTGAAACATCTGCTGTTCCCTGCTCAAATCTTTCCATGGTACTGGGCGATTGATTTCATGCTCGCCAAGCGTTCGCAGTGCGTCCGGAAAATGATAGGGAGGCCCCAGGTCGCGTTCGACTCGAGACGGTGCGGGAACCGCCTCGCTGTTGAGAATGCCTTCCTGTTGCAGACGCTTCCAACGTTTTGCCCTGATGCTGTCCCAGCCCTCCGTGTAGACGTCTCTATAGATGGCAATGTCCTGTGGCAAAGCGTGTAAGGGAAAGTGGGGCGCAGCAAAGGCAAGGTAATGGAAGAACGGTTGCTTTGCATGCTCCGCGGAATGTTGCTGTAAAACCTCGATGGCATGGTCGGCGAGCGCCGTGGTGGCGTAATAGTCGGTTCCTTTTTCTACTGGGGGCAGTTGCACGTCGTCTTTCCAGTGACGAACTGGATTGAAGAATCTGCCTTGATCCTTGAGCAGATAGGAGCGGTCAAAGCCATTCTCGATAGGCATGCCGTCGATGTGCCATTTTCCGGTGTGGTAGGACCGGTAGCCGGTGCGTTTCAACATTTTGGGTAGCAAAACCGCCCAGCTTTGACGTTTCCCGCGGTTGCCCCCGCCAGAGGATACGCCCGGCAATGTGTCACGGCGAATCTGCTGCGCATAGTATCCGGTCAGTAGTGAAGCTCGGGTCGGCCAGCAACGTGCCGTATTGTAGAACTGGCTGAAACGAACCCCGTTCTGACAGAGTGCATCAAGATTTGGCGTTGCAATTTCACTTCCATAGCATCCGAGGTCTGAGAATCCCAAGTCGTCTGCCATGATCAGCAGGATGTTGGGTTTGGACGTGATCTCGCTGGTTGCCGTTGAGTCGGCACACTCGGCAGCACGAAAACTGATGAGCAAAACGCAGCAGGCAAGCAGAGTTGATCGGGGCATCGAGTAATACCAACGCACAGGAATTCAGGTGAGGGTAAGAACCGGACTTGCGATGGAGCTTGGCTCAAGTGGATTTGCCCGGTTGCAGGACTGACTCGGTAATCCGTCCAGCTTGGTGGCCAGGAGGACGCGTAGTCATCTGCGTGGTCAACTGCGCAGTTCAGTTCCCACGACAGGCTGTGGCCAGTTTAGCCGTTTTGTTAACAGGTTGCGTGGAGTTCAGGGATGAATCTTGCCGGATTTGTCAACTTGCAGCGTGTCGCCTGCGTTGCAATCAAGTGAAAAACTATTCGCGATTTGTGATGCTAATGAACTTTTCGACTTTCCGGAATTCAGGTTTTGTATCACGAAGAATTTCCAGAATGTCCCGGCGCATGTCAGGCGAAAGGTGTTGATATTCCTGGCCAGTGTCCCGCAGCGTCAGGACGTTCACAAGCTTCTCGAGAATCTTTGTTCGAACAAGATCTGGCAGGCCATCAAAGGCATCAGAATGAATCAGGTAACTGCACGGATAGCGGAAGACGCGGGTTTGTAAATCGAATTCACGTAGTGATCGTCCGCGGGAATCTTGTTTACCGACTGCTTCAAATTCCTTGGTGAATTCCGAAGATCCCGTGACCTGATCAGTTAATGTGAATTCGTCACACATCAACAGATGTTTCACTAC
>JAPOKD010000922.1 GCA_029977825.1 Planctomycetota bacterium
AGCGGGTGAAGCGGCCGCAATTATTGCTGGAACAACGAATGGGATTCGTAAACACCTTCAAGAAATACGTTATGTTCCGGAAGACAATTCACCCACATCGCTGGTCGTGGCATCGCTTGATGGAAACGAGCAACAGCAGACTTGGCAAAATGTTGCACGCGCAACAGCAGCGGCAGCGAGTCGCGCCGACACCGGAGGCACCATCGTGGTGTGGACCAGCCTTACGATTGCCCCCACAGCCTGTCTGATAAACATCTCTGACGAATCAAGTGAGTTCACGACACCGGTCGACAATCTGGCTGAAGAGGAATTGCCGCGATGGGACCCAACTCTGCAGCCGGCCTACACGCTGCGCAAGCTCGCACAGGAGTATCGAATCCTGCTGCACAGCGAGCTCCGACCGGAAGAAACAGAAGCACTCGGAATAGGCACGCTTGAATCAGACAAAGAACTCACAACCTTGACACGTTCCTTTGCAAAGTGCTGCGTCCTCCGGGCCGCGAGTTTTTGTGGAGCAACCTACGACTGGCCTGAAAGATCCATCTAGGGTCCATAACTTCATCTGTCACACGCGGGCATCAAGGTTCGTCCACCTACAGCAATGTGCCTGTGATCAGACACCGCATCGGCAAGCCCGAATGTCGAGCAAAGTTCCTGACCGAGCGGCCTGGATCGTTGGCCCGAAGGGACCGCACGCAGGTAAGCGTCATCTGGTTACAGCGTCATTCAAAATCAGTGTCATCCCATACAAGATGTGTCACGTGCTGATCCAATCATATTTTTAGCTATGCGATTCTGCTTGCATGGCGATTCTGCTTGTATCTGCCGCAACTGGCGTTTCATCTGACATGCCTGAGGGCATTAATTCGACCGGCTATTCCGGTCGTACTACATCTGCGTTTCGTGAGGTTGCCTGTGAAGCTTGGTCGAGTTTTTTGACTGGCAACAGTGTGGCGAACAGGCCGAGATTACCGATAGGCATTGCAGGCGGAAACTGGACCTGTACGAACGGGCATGGTTGCTGCTGACACCCCGATGGATCGCACCTCCCTGCCGCGTGTTGCTCAAGAAAAGGTTTTTCTTGACGACACCTTGCCCCATCCTGTTGGATAACCTTCCCTGTGATGATGAACACACCATCCGCGGTGGCTAATGCGCGCATTACCACCCTTCATGACACCGAAAACTGTTCTGACTATTTGCTGGTTTGCGAGGCAACCGCTACATCCCTAAGCGAAGGAACGTGGCGTTTCTCGCTTGAATCATCCGATGGTCAGCCAGTCTTTGACGCTGGCGATACTGAACTGGGTGACTTGAATCGCTTGACGCTGCTGGCCGCAGTGCGTGGACTGGAAGCGATCGATGGGCCGTCGTCAGTAACGCTTCTAAGTCACAACCGGTATCTTGTGCGTTCGCTCTCTGATTCGTTACCCCGCTGGCGCGAGAACAATTTTGTTTGGGAGCACTTTGGCCGCCGCATTGATGTTCAGCATGCCGATTTGTGGCGACGAGTTGACCGTGCTTTGTTTATCCATCGGGTAGAAGCCTGCCTGGTTTCATCTCGTTTGGTCAGTGTGGGCTCCTCACCTGCGACCGAATTTGCAGAAAAAAAACAGAATATTGCAAACATCCGTGTCGACTCGGCACACCGTGGCCTGAGCGGTCCCCGAGGCAGCAATGGTCCTACCGATCAACTACGTCGCTGGCTACTTCGTGGCAACAGTTCGGATAACGCTCAGGAATCACGGCGACGTTTTACAGCCAAGGATCTACTCGAGTCGCGCTGAACCAGCGCATTCACTCGGCCCGCTGATTCCCATCGCAAACCCGTTTCATTTTCCCTGACGCCGCTCTAGCGGATCACAAATGCACACTCAAGTCTCTCTCAGCAGCATTGGCCAGCTCATAGATGGCACCCACGAGAACCCCTCGAGCGTGCTAGGCCCGCACCCAGTGGACTATTTGGGAGAGGCAGCAGTCGCGGTTCGCACTTATCTTCCTCAGGCGAAAGCAGCATGGATCATTGATCGCCAAAGCGGTCTCCGCCGTCCCATGCGACGCCTGCATCCGGCAGGATTTTTTGAAGCGATCTGCCATGGGGAGGTCGACGCGAAGCCCCGGGCAGATCAAGATGTCGCGCAGGGGAAAGCAAGTACATCCAGATATCGTATCCAGATGACAGACAAGACTGGCGAAATCATCGACATGCAAGATCCGTATGCCGCACCGTCCATCTTCAGCGACCTCGATCGGCATCTGATCGGCGAGGGCAGACATCACCGACTTTATGAGCGTCTGGGCGCCCAGCCACGCATCATCGACAACTCAAACGGAGTCAATTTTTCCGTTTGGGCCCCGAATGCGAAATGCATTCAGCTCGTGGGAGACTTCAATAACTGGGATGGTCGCCAACACCATTCGAAACCCCTGGACCATACAGGCATCTGGGAACTTTACATCCCTGAGGCCAAGGTAGGCGACAAGTACAAATATCGCATTCTGAATCTGAATGATGAGTGGGTAGATAAAAGCGACCCGCTCGGATTTGCGGCAGAACTAC
>JAPOKD010000967.1 GCA_029977825.1 Planctomycetota bacterium
ACTACAGATCGCCTGCTGACAATAGGCACGATTGAATTTCAACCCTTCCGCGGCAAGGCGATCAATGTGAGGGCTCTTGGCAATCGGCGAACCATAGCAGCCAAGTTCGGGCCTCAAGTCGTCGATTGCAATGAACAGGATATTCGGTTTTGCCTGACCGAACGCTTGTGAAGCGTCGATCAGCGCAAGCGATAAAACGAGGAAGAGAGCTTTCAGACGCATCACACTTTTACGCTTCTTGAACATTCGCATTTGATTTTATTGGGCCGAGATATCGTGCTTCGAATCGTAAGGAGCCTCCGTTGCTACAAACGTGCAAGGCACCAAACAGGCCAGCGCTGGCCCTGTGCAATTTTTTTCATGGCAAACCGGCATTTTGACCCCATTACACCATCTCAGTGATGATTTGTAATGAAAAATCTCCGCGAAAACATTGATGCTTCGGAAGACAGTCTTGACGCTGATGTGCATTGACTCCACCCACACGACCACCATCCAGAACCGCCGTCAGTTTTTCTTCGTTACTCACCCATAACCGATTGCAGGAACGGATCGAGTTAAAAATTCCATTTTCACAAGGTCCCACGCCGCGGAAAGCTCGATATCATAGTACTGCAACGCTCCAGCAACGCACCCGTTGCCGCCATGTTGCGAATCCAACTTATCCCAACAAATCATCGCGTTTCCTGACCAAAGGTATTCTCGTGAGTAACAATCCTTATCAAAATCCACCCGGAGCGAATTTCCAGCAGGAACTCCCGCAGGGGATGGCAGTCGCATCGCTGGTCACGGGCATTCTTTCGCTCACCCTTTGTGGATTGTTCACAGCCATACCCGCAATCATTTGTGGCCATATCGGCGTTAAGCAAGCCGACAGAGGGGAAGCCTCTGGAAGGAGCATGGCCATGGCAGGCATGATCATGGGCTACGTATCGCTAGCACTTTATTTACTTGCAATTATCGCCTATGTCGTTGTGGTCGTGGTTATTGTCGGAGCCGCAGCAGCGCAACCCGGCGGTTTTTAAGAGCACATGTTTCACCGCCTGAGCCGACGACCATCTTCGAGCAAACTTGCTGTGGGTGCACTGTTGCTGTTGTTGTTCATCGCAGCAGTTCTACTACTACGAAGGTACGATCCGGCGGAATACTCGTTCTACCCGAAATGCACACTCTACCAGACCACCGGCTTACATTGCCCTGGCTGCGGTGCAACCAGGGCCGTTGGGGCATTAGCTGCGGGCAGGCTTCTCGATGCTATCCGCTACAACCCACTGCTTATTCTCGGTGGGCCAATCATCGCCGTAATTATCGCACTCAAAGTCAAACAAGAAGAAGAGGCAAGTTGGACGCTCTTCTCGATTTGCATTGTTGCGATCGTAATCACGTTTGCAATTGCAAGGAATGTTCCATCACCCACCCGAAGCATTCTGGCTCCTCCAACAAAAGCTCAATCTGAAAAACCGTCCGCTTTCAAAAACAGCACATCCAGAAAACCGGGCGCGTTCTTGATTCACACTGCTCACACCGAATGGTAATCAGCAGCTCACTCACTGGGGATTTCATTGAGCGTGTAGTAAGCATTCTCGTGGACAAGTTTTCCGCCTTCCGGTTCCCGCATCGACTCGAGGTCGAACTCATGCACATGACCCTGCACTAGCCCCTCAACTTTAATGTCAACGTGAAGTCGATCTTCCGACACGGCGGCTTGAACAACCCTGGGCGTAGTTTGGTCAACTTCAGGGCTGCCATAACCTTGCTGGTAGACATGTGTAAAAGTTGACAGTGAGTAAGTGGCAGGATCAGATGCAACAGCAGGGTCAACAGGTTTGGTGAAGGTTAGCCTGAAGCCGTCTGGTCGAGCATTGATGGTTTTGATTTCAAACGGCACGATTCCTGTCCAATCCAAACGCTGGATTGCGAACTCACGAGGTCCTCGCACGGGCCAACCTCGATTCGTCCCCCCAACAATCAGGTCACCACGTGGGGTGAATTGGCATGCCAACAAACCGGTAGCCAAGCCTTCGCGGAAGGGGTAGCAGGCTCCCTGCCAGACTCCATTGACCTTCTCCGTCGTTGCACGCATGACGACACTAAGACTGAAGTCTGTCACAAACAACTGATTCTCAAAGGGCCCAAATTTTCCACCCGTCTTATCCACCATGAATCCGGAGATGGATCGCCCCATCCGGATATAAGGAAAGCC
>JAPOKD010000372.1 GCA_029977825.1 Planctomycetota bacterium
CGCATGAAAAAAATGCTGAAAAACCGCGTGTCCGGCGCATTGGGTCGATTGTGGGCCAACTGATTTCCCGGCGTGGCTATGCACAGGTGTCAGCCAACGAGGCGATTTATCAATTGATGGTCATGGAAGTCGGACCCGAGCTTGGTGGTGGTTTGCAGGTTGGCAACTTGAGGCAGGGCGTGCTGCATATTTATGCTTCGGATTCCGTTACGATTCAGGAATTGAATTTCAGAAAACGTGGCATTCTGAAAAGGATTCAACGGGAACTTCCCGAGAACAAAATCAAGGACCTGCGGTTTCGCATTCAGGCATGAGCCCGAGTAAAGAATTACCAGACTACGTCTTGGGCTCTGATGATCTGCAACGATGTTGGTGGTGTGGCGATGATCATCAATATGTCGCCTATCATGACAGGGAGTGGGGCACGCCGGTTGCAGATGACCAGCAACTGTATGAGAAAATGTGCCTTGAAGGTTTTCAGGCGGGTCTTAGTTGGATCACGATTTTGCGTAAGCGTGCTGCATTCAGATCGGCTTTCGATGATTTTGAGATTGAAACTGTTGCCGGCTTTTCATCAGTGAGAGTTGAAAAACTCATGCTTGACAAAAAAATTGTTCGGCATCGTGGCAAAATCGAGTCGGCGATCAATAATGCGCAACGCGCGATTGAGTTGCAGGATGAATTTGGATCACTGGCACATTTTTTCTGGCAGTTTGAGCCAGATGCAGCCCGGTATCTTGATCACCGCAGTGACATGGAGGCCTATCGTCCGGAGTCAACTTCCTTGAGCAAGGAACTGAAAAAACGTGGTTGGTCGTTTGTGGGACCCACAACCTGTTATTCCCTGATGCAAGCGATGGGAATGGTCAATGATCACCTCCGTGAGTGTCACCAGTGGAAAGTGATCGAACGATTGCGTTCTGAATTTACCAGACCCTGATGACTCCTTTTTGATGACCTGAATTCCTGCTCACTTGCGATTGTTTGGTTTTTTTGTTTTCTGCTTACGCTGGTTCGGATCAGTGAAAGGTGAAGATTCAAAAATCACGTTGTCCGAGACACGCGGATCTCCTGTCTGTTTAAGTTCCCTGGTCAAGCGCTGATGGAGGCTTTGCCGGATGTGTTGAGCGGATTCCAGCGTGGCAAGGTTCTTGATGCAGTGAGGGTCTTTTTTGATGTTATACAGTTCATATTTAGGGGCCCGGCCAACAGCATATTCAAAGAACTCAGGTGATTCGTCACGGTGTGTGATGATCCATGCTTTGGTCGGACTCGCGTCCAGATCACCAAATGCGGCAAACGTGTTTTCTCGCAGGGTTTCGTAGTCTGGCATAGCCTTTTTAACCGCACCAAACCCGGGACCTGTGCCCATCGGCCAACGCTCAGGTTCGAAGTTGATGATGTACAGATATTGGTCCGTTCGTATGGCTCGTTGTGGATAGGGTTTGTTATCAGTGCGAGCTTCTGCCACATGTCGTTCCCGACCTGTGAAGACAGCATCCCGGCTTGGGTCAATGAGCCCCGAATCAGAGCTTTTGAATATTGGAGAAAGCGACTTTGCGGTCATGTTGTCCGGAACCTGCACACCTGCAACTTCCAAGAAGGTCGGAGCCAAATCAGGCAGGCTGACGAAATCATCGACCACTCTTCCTTGGGTCGCGATACCTTGGGGCCAATGAACGGCCAGCGGTACTTGGGTACCCAGATCGTAAAGACTGCATTTGCCCCGTGTGATCCCTGGGATGCCGTGGTCACCACTGACGACAAGAATGGTGTTTTCAAATGCATTGATCCGCTTCAGTTCCTCAATCAGAACTCCGAGCCCTGCATCAAATGCCTGCGCCTCACCGAGGTAGTCTGCAAAGTCTTCTCGGACCGTTGGAACGTCCGGCAAGAAAGGTGGCAACTTTCCCTTTAACGAGTCGGGATCGATGCCCCATAAATCTTTCCCACTACCAGCGATCCACTTGCGATGACAATTGGTAGGCCCGAACCAATAGCAAAACGGTTGATCATGATCTGCCTTTCCATCATTATCGGCGTCGAGAAAGGACCGGACATTGTTGCGGACTTCTTCAAGCAGCATCTTTTTTCCAGCGTTACGGTCCGGATTTCTCATTGCTGATTGAGAAAACTGGTTGAATCGGCTTCCATGACGATTGTGGGCCCGTGGTTTTCCGCCGTGGGGTGCATTGGCTGGGGCTCCTGGGCTCCAAACTTTGTAAGTATGTCCGATGCGGTATCCGGCCTCTTCCAGCAAGAGGGGGTACGCCGGTATCGACATGTCCCAGACGGCGCCTTGTAGAATCGAAGCGCGGTTGCATCGCCAGAAGTGCTGGCCGGACAGTAACGAACTTCTGCAGGGTGTGCAGGAGGGCGCACTTACAAATGCCCGCGTGAATAAAATTCCCCCTCCAGCGACTGCGTCAAAGTTGGGAGTTGAAACGTGATCGTTAATTCCGCCCGGGGTCAGTTTTCCGTATGCACTTGCATATTTGCCCCAGTCATCGGCAAACGCCATCACAATATTCGGTCTTTCATCCGCCCACACCGCTGCTGGGCTTATGGCTGTTGCAACAGTCAGCAACATCGCGGCAAGAACATGGCTCTGGATAAATCTGGTGATTGACTGGATTTGCTTCATCGATTCAGGCGTATGAAAGTGGTGGACGCTGTTTGGCTCGATTTTAGTCGAATTCTTCTGGAGAGTGTGCAGCACACTGGAGCCGCTGCCTGGATCAACCCTTCTGGGCAACTTGCTGCATGGATAGAATTTGCCTCTTTGCATAAGACGAATCAAGGTGCAGACGGATACTTGCAGGGGCGTTGCCACGGAGACAGATCTGTGATGACAATAAAGAGATTGCCAAATGCTCGCCACATCGGACCCTGTGACCTGACGACAACGTCGAGAGATTTTATGAACGATGAATCTGCTGATGAGACGAAGCCGACTCCTGTACCTCTTTCTGCGTCAGCACGGAGAGTCCTCGGTGTCCTGGTCGAGAAAGCCAAGACAACGCCCGATAACTACCCTCTCACATTGTCCGGAATCGTGACCGGTAGCAACCAGAAATCGAATCGTGATCCCAAGATGGATCTTGATGATGAGGATGCTTTGTTGGCACTGGATGAATTACGCAGACTTGGTGCTGCGCGGGAGGTTCAAGGTTCGGGTCGGGCCATCAAATATCGACATGCGGCTTATGAATGGTTGGACGTTGATGGGCCCGGTTCAGCCGTGATGACGGAGTTGTTGTTGAGAGGTCCCCAAACTTTGGGCGAACTGCGCACGCGGGCATCACGAATGCATCCATTTCCTGATCTGAATGCGATCAAGTCAGTGGTAAGTGGTTTGGCTGAAAAAGGGTTGGTGGAATCGCTGACACCACCCGGTCGGGGGCAAACATTCTCACACACCTTGTACCCTCCGCAGGAACGTCAATTTTTAAACGCGAAAATTGAAAAGCAGCATGCCACTAAATCTCCAGCCGTTGCGTCTGAGTCGGTCGATGCAAATCGCACAGCGGTCGATCAACTATTGGACCGATTGGAGACAGTGAACAGTCGCATTGATACGTTGGAAAAGAGGTTGGCTGAACTAGAGAATTCCAACTCGTCAGAGTGAGCAATGGCAGCTTGAGAATATTTACTTCCATTGACAAAGGGACTCGACATGGTCCGCGCTGCCATCCCGCTTCCAAGGATCCAGTTGTGCCTGTGTTTTCAATTGTTGCCCACGCTGCAAGGGAGTTGCAAAGAAGGAACAGTCAATTTCCGGCAAAGCGCTCATGTCACCCCACAGTTTTTCGAACTGTGCAACGGGGAAGACGTCTTCTTGAGCGTGTCCCCACCGCTTTTTGACGTCTTTGAGTGTGATGTAGGTGGGGAGTCGTGAGGCCATCTGCCTGACAGCACCGCTGACGCGTACCTCATTGGCGAGATCCTGTCGGTTGAGTCCGAATGCTGTGAGCAGTTGGTCGATGCTAATCCAGGTTGTCATCGAATTGTAGAAGGTCAGGTTGAATTCGGCCTCGTCATCAGGCATGGCCAGTCCTTCGAGCAATCTGGGTCGACCATTGACTGATGCCAAGCCGCCACCACGATCGTCAATTCTTCGCCCAATGACTTCAAAGCTGAGCGTGTTTTGCTGATTGATGTGCATGCCCAGTAAACCAGGGTCGACATTGGCACCCAAGGTATCAATGTTGTGGAGCATCAAGTATTCAAGCTCAGGTTGATCGCCGAGCATCTGTTTCAGAGTACCATTGAGTAACATGTTTGGGATTTCGTACCAGTGACCCACTGGGTGAATGCATTGGTGTGGCAGATTGTCAACATAATCGGTGCCCTCTCCCATCTGCTGGGCCCAACCCATCAATGCTGCTCGTGCGCTCTCTCTCATCTTTTGTTGTTGTTCATCGAGAATCTGCTGGGCTGTTTCTTCCCAGAGAAACCGAAGATCCCGAATCATGGGGATCATCCGCATGCCGATGCTACGTCCCGTCGAAACGTAGACTTGACTGAGAAGTCCATGATTCTGGTTTAACGTCAGGTGGTTCCGGATTGCGTCATCAGTTAAGTAGCTTGTGGTAAACACATGGGGTATCGAACCGTTGCATTGGTTACCTGTTTTCCGGTTTTTCGCCAGATGTACCTCTATAAAACTGCGGTGACGGCCAGAGAATCGATTGAAAGGATGCAGAGCTTTGCACACTCCCGCACCCTCGGTCCAACGACTTCCCACTCCGGCAGCCAGTGTAACGATGCCAATCTTTCCTTCATTGATGGCCTGTTGACCCAGTTCAATGAGCGGGGCGGGAACTCCAGATCGTGTATCGATGAAGTCTTCAGGTTTTACATCTTCAATCGTCATGTTGCTGGAAAGACGATTTTGAGCGAGCCCAATTCTTCCGCTCTGTAAATCACTTCGGATCCCCTCATGTTGCTGTTGATCAAAACCGCAATCACTCAGGATCTGTTGCAGATTCGCAGTTTGTGCAGCTTCCGTGGTGGTATGCGGAAGAATGCTGTCCAGCAGTTTTGTGTGCCTGATATTATCGCTGCCTCGGCACTGTTTTCCGAGATGCTCCAATTCAAGACGTTGATCAGGACTTAATTCACGCGTGGAAGCGCGCAAAAGGCCGGGCAAGACAAGCGAATAATACTGCTCAGGCATTCCTGCTGCCGGTTCTTCAACGAAATCCGCTTTGGAACCGTCATCGTTGATCTTAAAGTCGTAGACGACAGGGTCCATCGCAAACGGCAGTGAGTTTTGCAGAAGCCGTTTCGTTTCGATCAGTGCACCGCCTAGCCAGTCCTGGGCGGACTGTTTGATTTCGGGATCAAAAATGAACCCCATACCCCCGCCTGACATGCCGCCCAGCATCCAGAAACCCCAGAACCGATCACCATACTTTTCGCGACATTGTGAGATCAACGAATCGGTGAAGCGGTTCGTTGCCCATGGAATGATCGTTTGCAGGGGGCCCTCAAAATTGCGGGTGGTAGCATCACCGATTCGCCGCAGGTCACCATCGCCAAGGGCTTCGACAATTTCATCAAGTATTTTCATTGCATCAAAACGGCCCTGCCACTCTTTCTCGCTACGAAGCAGGTAATGCTCTGTGACCATTTCCAGAATCGGACCGACATTTTGAGCCATTCCCCCGTGCACCAGCACTAATGAGTCCTGTATTTTCTGTCTGGTCTCCCGGGAAATTTCACGTTCGGACATCACATGGTGCGTTGGCATCAAACGCCCACGGCTAATGCCAAACTCGGGATCATCGTCCTGTGATTTTGCACCCTCGATGAGTTTGATTCCGGGCCAGATACCGCCTGAATCCTGCCAGCCTCCACCGCTGCCCCCAATCCATTCACCA
>JAPOKD010000271.1 GCA_029977825.1 Planctomycetota bacterium
ACATAAAGACCGTCCTCAGCGGCCTGCTGCTGGCATTCACAGCGGGCCTTGCCACTGCGGCGGATTCGCAACCGCCGAACATTGTTCTGATACTCTCCGACGATCAGAGTTACACGGATTACAGTTTCATGGGACATCCAGAGATCGAGACACCCAATCTTGATCAGCTCGCAAGCGAAAGCGTGGTATTCCGGCGCGGTTATGTCCCGACGGCCCTTTGCCGACCGGCATTGATGACGTTAGCGACCGGACTGTACTCGCACCAAAACAAAACAACTGGGAACGACCCCGCAAAAACGGCAGTCAATGCAAACTATGCAAAGGACCAGAACAAACACATCAACGAGTTGCTGATCTCGCACATTGACGAAACCGGGGCTCTACCACAATGGCTGGCAAAACGGGGTTACGTCAGCCACCAAAGCGGAAAGTGGTGGGAAGGTTCTTACCAGCGTGGTGGCTTCACTGATGGGATGACAAAAGGATTCCCAAACCCGCGCGGACGACATGGCGACGCAGGATTGAAAATCGGACGCGACGGAATGCAGCCAGTCCTTAATTTCATAGATCAGTCCGTCGCTGACAAAAAACCATTCTTTGTCTGGTATGCACCTTTCATGCCACACACGCCACACACGCCACCAGAGCGTATCCTGAAGAAATACATTGCCAAAGGAGTTCAGGAACGGATTGCGAAATACTACGCGATGTGTGAATGGTTCGATGAAACGTGTGGCACCTTGGTCAAGCACATTGATGAATCCGGAGCCGGAAAAAACACGCTGATCGTTTACGTCACCGATAACGGCTGGATTCAAACCGAAGCCGGCAGCTACGCACCTCGTTCGAAACGCAGTCCCTACGAGGGTGGAACCCGTACGCCCATCATGTTCCGCTGGCCGGGGACCATTGCCCCTGCTGATCGGCCGGAACTCTGCTCATCGATCGACATTGTGCCAACAATGCTGGCGGCTGCTGGTGCCGACGCGCCACACGACTTTCCGGGGCTGAATCTGTTACCTCAGCTCAAGAGCGGTCAACAGATCGATCGCGACACCCTGTTTGGCGAATCCTTTGCGCACGACATCGCAGATATCAACCAGCCACAAGCATCTCTCCTGTATCGCTGGGTCATTCGAGGCGACCACAAACTGCTGCTGACTTATGATGGAGCCCCTGGGAAAATGAAATACCCACCACAGGACGGCGAAGCAAAGCTATTCAATCTGAAGACGGATCCAGGAGAAGAAGAAAACCTGGCGACTCAAGAGCCGGCTCTCGCTCAAGAGCTCAGCAAACTCCTTGAGGACTGGTATGTGCCAAATGAACGTACGGTGGGAAAATTTGCGAAGGCAGAAGCGGCAACCCGCAAAACTCCCCAAAGAAACGCTGACCGCAAGAAACGGAAACAGCCATAATTTCAAGCTCCGACCTACCGCTTGATTTCAGTGCTTCGAGAAAGACAACTGCCCCCACATGGCTTGTGGCTCATTTGTGGCTTGTGTCATCTGTGGCTTGCAGTCATCGCGATGGATCAACCCGCTCTGACAGGCATCCAATCAACCATTGGCGTGAAACACTCCAACGGTGAATCAACGAATCAGTTCAACCAAGTAATCGACTCAAAAGACCATGCTGAAAACGCCCCGGAAACTTGCCATCTGCGTGCCCATGCTTTTGTGGACATTCCACGCAGCCGCGGCGGCTGAATCACCCAAGAACGTTGTACTCATTCTTGCGGATGATCTTGGCTGGGCTGACACAGAGCTTTATGGAAAAACGTCGCTCTATGAGACGCCGAACATTCAGCGACTCGCGGCTCGAGGGATGACATTTTCCAATGCATATGCCAGTCCAATCTGCTCACCCACCCGGGCAAGCATCATGACAGGTCAAAATCCTGCCCGACATGGAATGACCGCGCCAGCAGCGCATCTGGAAACAGAACGTTTTGAAGCCGTTGCTGGTGAGAGTGGACCGCCGCAACAGAAAAGCACCAACGTCAAATCATCAACACGGCTGGCCCCAGCCACCCCAATGCTGAGTCAAGTGCTGAGCGACGCGGGCTACTCAACGGGGCACTTTGGAAAATGGCATCTGGGACGTGAACCTCACTCGCCACTGGAACGTGGATTTGACGTTGATGTTCCGCATTGGTGGGGGCCCGGCCCAAAATCAAGTTATCTTGCCCCATGGGGTTACGATAACCCCAATTTCGACGAGGGCAAACCCGGAGACCACATCGAAGATCGAATGGCAGCAGAGGCAGTTGACTGGCTGAAAAATCGTGACCCGAAAAAGCCGTTCTTCATGAACTATTGGCAATTTTCTGTACATGCCCCCTTTGGTGCAAAGCCGGAGCTAATCGACAAGTACCAAAAGAAGCTTGGCAACACGGTTGCCGGACTCTCTGATCCAAAGGTGCGTGAACAACGTCTGCAAACCCACACGCCCGGCACAGGGCTGCCGCAACAATCTCCCACCTACGCCGCGATGGTGCACTCCCTCGACGACGCAGTGGGCAGCCTGCTGAATGCTCTTGATGCTGAGGGGCTGACTGATGACACAGTGATCATTTTCTATTCGGACAATGGCGGGAACATTCATTGCGGCCTTGAAGAAACGGATTTCGCAGGCAGCAAATACATCACGCCCATCACAAGCAATCACCCGCTTCGAGGCGGTAAAGGCGGCATCCACGAAGGTGGCGTTCGCGTCCCGGCAGTCGTCGTTTGGCCGGGTGTTGTCAAGCCCGGCTCACGATCTGACGTTCGCATCCAGGCGACCGACCTGTATCCGACGATTCTTGACATGCTGAACGTCAAGCTTCCCGCTGATCATATCATCGATGGTGTCAATTTCACCAAAGCACTGCGGGGTGAAAAGATGTATCGCGGCCCCATGTTCACACATGTCCCCGGTCACGGCAACACACCCCATTGGCTGCCCCCAGCAATGTCAGTACATCACCACGACTGGAAACTGATACGAACGTTTCACTACGGCGACGAGGGACAACATCAATACCATCTCTACAATTTGCAAGAAGACATCGGAGAGAATCACAACTTGGCTGCTACTCTGCCTGAAAAAGTAAAAGAGCTTGACCAGCTGATTGAAAATTACATTACCAAGGCCAAGGTGGTTGTTCCCAAACCGAATCCAAACTTCGACCCTGCCAAGTACGATGCGTCCCTGATTGGAGTGCAAGCTGGAGGGCTGAAGATGCCCCCCTCATTTCAGCGTGCCGGTCAGACCAAGCCGGCAGTCAAACCGAAGCCCGCTCGCAACAGCGCACCCAAGACGATCATGGGATGGTCCGGCCGAAACGCCGAGATGACAGTCATCAACGGTGCGCTCAATATCTCACCCACCGGAAAAAAACCGTTCATCACGAACGCCAGGATACGAACCCGGGGATCTGCAAAATTTCAGATTCGCATACGAACCCAAACAGACGGGACCGCCAAAGTACAGTGGCGAACCGAGAGTCAGGCTACGTTCCCAGCTGATGGCCAGATCACTTCGCTCAAAGTCAAAGGTGGTGAATGGAGAGATTTAAGTGTGCAATTATTACCCACCCAAGAGCCAGTGGTACACATTCGATTCTTCCTTCCCAGCCAGGACAAACCCGTGGAAATCGAATGGATTGAAATCAATTCGAAGGAAGCCAATGCAGAGACGGAAGCAAGCTGGGATTTCGGATTTTCGCGGAAACATCCCAAGCCCAATATTGTCCTGATCCTGGCTGATGATCTGGGTTATGGCGACGTCGGATGCTACGGCTGTCCCGACATCAAGACACCGGTGATGGACCAGTTGGCTCAGGAGGGCGTGCGCTGCACGGATGGCTATGCCGCATTCCCAGTCTGCTCACCCTCTCGCGCCGCGTTGCTGACGGGGCGCTATCCCGCCCGATTCGGGCCAACCTACGAGGACTATTACGGAGGCGGAGTACCCGAACTCGATCCGCTCAAACACCCGACGATTGGGAAATTGATGCAGGATGCCGGATATCGAACCGCCTGCTTTGGCAAATGGAATGTTTCAAACCTGAACCGTCGCCGTGCCAACGACTTTGGTTTCGACAGCTGGGTCGGTCTGCATCTGAATCACGACTACTACACCCACAAGCTGGAACGGACCGGCGAACACGACCTTTACAGGGACGGCGAACCGTTTGATCGCAAAGGCATCTGGTCAGACACAATTTTCGCGGATGAAGCCATCAATTACATCCAACAGAAAAGTGACAAACCGTTCTTTGTCTACCTGCCGTTTCAGGCTCCGCACAGTCCCTATCAGGATCCTGATCTGCCCATGGATCCCCCCGGAAAAAAAGAACGGAAAACCCTGATCAAAATGATCGAACGTCTTGATCTGGAAATTGGCCGTGTGCTCAACGCTCTCGACAAGCAGGGAATCGCAGAAAACACGCTCGTGATCCTGACCAGCGACAACGGCGGCGCTCCAGGCACAGCCAGAAACCTGCCATTGGCTGGAGCGAAACAGATGTTACTGGAAGGTGGCATCCGTGTGCCGCTGATCCTGCGTTGGCCCGCTGTATTTCCAGCCGGAAAAACCTTTGAAGCCCCGATCACCGCAATGGATCTGACTGCAACCATTGCTGCAGCAGGACATGCGAACCCTGGTCCTGAAAACCCGTTTGACGGTTTGGACCTGCGACCAGCGTTAACCGGCCAGGCCAAGCTGATCGTCGACCGTCCTCTTTACTTTCGACGGCGTACGATCTCCTTAGGCAAGAATCAGAATTCCATTCGACAGGCCGCCATGCGGTTGGGAAAATGGAAATACCTCCGCACACACAATAACCGTGACGACACAAAATTCAAAGAAGCTCTGTACAATCTCGAAAACGATATCGCTGAGGAAACGAACCTGGCACAATCAGATCCCGATCAGCTTCGCACAATGAGTTCCCTGATGAAACAATGGGAATCTGAAATGGGAAAAACCGCGATCCCGTTCGCTCCCAGCCCGCTTAAAAAGAAAGTATCCGTCAAGATCATCAAGCCATGACCCTGCGGTTGCTTGAAACGGCGGGTCAGCAGTCATTTGCCTCGCCAACAAGCAAAGAATCTGGTTGCTCAAATTCCTTCCAATTCAAATACTGAACATTCCACCCGACCTCTCCCTTGACTTCACCACCATCCATGACCAGTTCAATCAAGCTCTTTGCACCAGTAATCTTGGCACTCGCTTTTCTTGTTCCTGCCAATGCCCAGAAAACCCAATCGCTTTTCAATGGCAAAGACCTGAGCGGTTGGTCAGGCAATACAGATCTGTGGTCTGTCAAAGAGGGTGCCATTTTTGGCCAAACCACCAAGGACAAGCCAACCAAAGGCAACACGTTTCTGATCTGGCAGGGCGGCAATGTCCGAAACTTCATTTTCAAGACGAAGGTGCGTTTTTCCGGTAACAATTCTGGTGTCCAATACCGCAGCGAATATGTGGGAGACCCCAGCGACTTTGTCGTCAAAGGCTACCAGGCCGATCTCCATCCCAAGCCGGAGTTCTTTGGCATGCTCTATGCGGAGAAGTGGCGTGGCATCGTGGCCAAACGCTTTCAACGCGTTATCGTCGGAGCCGACGGCAAGCCAAAGGTGGTGGGCGAAGTCGGCGACAAGGAACAGACGTTGACTGACAACGAGTGGAATGAATTGACCATCATTGCAGTCGGCAATCGACAGATTCATCAGGTCAACGGTGTTACAACCATGGACCTGACCGACAATCATCCCGATGCCAAACGCGAAGGCATCCTTGCCCTGCAACTTCATGCAGGCGCGCCGATGACCGTGGAGTTCAAAGACATGCAACTCACACCACTGAGGGGTAAAGCAGCGAAAGCTGCTATCAATGCTGTCATCAAGCAGGAGAGTAAAGCAGCAACACCTGAAAAACCAGCATCTGAAAAACCGGGACTCTCCAAAGCAGAGGGTGCAATCAAGTTGCCCGAGGGTTTCCGCGTTGAAAAACTTTACGAGGTCCCCAAGGACCAACAGGGATCATGGGTTGCCATGTGCTTCGATGACAACGGCAGAATGATTGTTGGTGACCAATACGGCGGGCTCTATCGTTTTGCGGTTCCAAAGCCTGGCGAGAAGCTGGATATCAAAGACATTGAGCCACTCACTTATGCTCCATCGGCTCGAGGTGATGGCGAGTCGAAACCCAACGACAAGTCCCTGTTGCAGATCGGGGGTGCCCATGGCTTGCTGCATGCCTTCGACAGTCTCTACGTGGTTGTCAATGAGCGTACAGGAGTCAACGATAACCAAGGTGTCTTCCGACTGACCGACACTGACGGGGACGACCAGTTCGACAAAATGGAACACATCCTCGCGTTGAGTGCACGTGGTGAACATGGCCCGCACTCACTACTTCTGACACCGGACAAAAAACATCTTTACCTTGTCGCAGGCAATTCAACCCCTCTTCCCGAATACGATCACTCTCGCGTGCCCGAGCTGTGGCAGGAAGATCAACTTTACCCATCGATCCAACACTTCATGAAAGGGATTACGGCACCAAGGGGTCACATTGGCCGGATGGACCCGGACGGCAAGAACTATGAAATCATCGCGACTGGATTTCGCAACCAGTTTGACGCTGCACTGAATCAGGATGGGGAATTATTCACCTACGATGCTGACATGGAATGGGATCTCAATACTCCGTGGTACCGCCCCACTCGAATCAACCATGTGATCGACGGTGCCGACTACGGCTGGCGAACGGGTTCGGGAAAATTCATGGACACCTGCAGCGATACGTTTGGCGCAGCCGTTGACGTGGGGCTCGGCTCTCCCACCGGGGTCGTCTTTGGTTACGGAGCCAAATTCCCAGCCAAGTACCAAAATGCCCTGTTTGCCTGTGACTGGTCATACGGAAAACTTTATGCGATTCACCTTGAACCTCAGGGCTCAACCTACACCGGCACGTTCGAAGAATTCGCCAGCGCTCAACCGCTGCCATTGACTGACATCCGAATCAATCCACGCGATGGCGCGATGTACTTTGCGACCGGTGGCCGTCGTGTCCAATCAGCACTGTTTCGTGTCACGTACAACGGGCCCGAATCCACAACTCCAGTTCAATCCGGTGGCGCTGCTCAACCACAGCGAGATAAGCGGCATGCTCTGGAAGCATTTCTAAAGAGAGATGCGGCTGAAGCGTCTGCAGAAGAGCTCAATGAGATTTGGCAGAATCTGGGGTCACCCGATCGTGGACTGCGGCACGCAGCACGCGTGGC
>JAPOKD010000065.1 GCA_029977825.1 Planctomycetota bacterium
CAGGCCAAATCGAACACAGCGTTATGTGCCCACCAGAAACGCTCACCGTTTTCAAAAAACTGGTCCAGCTTTTCCCAGTCACCTTCATCCAGCTTCCACACGTCAATAACGACGATGGTTTTCAAGACTTTTGAGCCAAGTTGAAGCAGACGAAGTTTGCCAACTTGCGGTTGCAGCTGGCAGGTTTCTGTGTCGAAGGCCACGGTGATGGCAGTTGCGAGCTTTGGTAGGTGCTCGATCCCGAAGTAGTAGTTCATTTGTTTGTAGGGGCTCAATTAACGCCGCCCCAGCGTTGGAGAAGGTAGCGCGGGATTTGACGGCCGAGATTGTTTCGACCCATGGTCTTAATAAGATTTTTCCACTGAGGCTCGTACATGGAAGTCAACTCGTAGCGCGTCTTCGCGCTGTAGTAAGCCTTGGCTGTAGAGGTGCAAATACCAAACTGCTCAGGCAGTACATCGTGGATGTACTTCTCAAAGGTCGGATGCTTGCGCCTGATTTTGGCGGAATGCCGATGCTGCCGATACCAAGCAAACACCTTGTACATCAAACGCCCCAGGTCTGCGTCACTTAAACGAGGATTACTGTTCTTGCTGTTAATGTCTTTCCAGTTAAGCGGTTCAACATCTTCACGGGGCAGTTTGGTGACCTCAGGCTCCAGTTTTTTCGAAGGTTTAACAGGGTCACCCGATTGAGACTTTGGGCGCAGCACCTCCTGCTTTTCTTCTTTGGGAAGCTGATTTTTTTCAATTAGCGATTGCTCGAGAGTCTTTTCAGACTTTTCAATAAGCTGCTCTACCGCAGATTTGCGTGTGTGCATCGCCTTGATTTGCTCAGGCGACATCAGCTGCTGCTGGATCGCTTCCAACTGCTTTTTAGTAAATGAGACATTGACGTGCATCTCACCTGTATCCCGCTTTGCGATACAGAAGATGTCGACCGTTTCATCTTTGACGTTGACGCCTTTAATAGAGGCGTCTTCTAACAAGAGAGTTACCTCTTGAATTTGACGTGTTACTGATTCAAGCATGGTTTGGAATCAAAAGTGGAATTAAGGACAAAAGGCTCTAAAGATCTTTAAAGCCTTTTTTACCTTTTTGTTTAGTTGTCTTGTTCATATGTTCTCGGTAACTACCTAAAGCCTCTTGAAACTCAGCAGCAATAAAAACCGCAGCTCTTGTCATGTGGTGGATCTTAGAGCCTTTATTAACAAAAGACTTTGTGCACTTTTTTGGCTCGCCATGTTGTTCATGGTTATGGTTTTCGAGCGAAAGTGCATACTCAGTTAATAAAGATTCAGCTGCAATAGCGTCGTTAAAAAGCTGGGTTGCCTGAATAACCAGGTCATCGTCAAGTGGGTGGTCCATAGGTGTCAAAAAAGTTGTTGTTCAGGGGTCAGACCTTTCCACTCACTTTCATGAGTGCCGTCTGGTGCGTACCAGCCAGAGTCATCTAAGTACCAACCGGCTTCGGTTCGTGCCCAGAAAACGACCTTGGACATGTCAGGGTCGCCTGCCATGTTGTCGAATGTAAAGAGATCTTTCACGGAAGCAATGAAGCGGTTCATGCCAAAGGATCATCAAACAATGGTGGGTTGTCAGGGAAATCTTGTTGAAACTTGATGGCTTGCTTGGGTTCTATATGTGAAATCAAGCGATTTAAATACCACCGAGCCTTCTGTGCATCCTGGTGCGGATTAGCTTTAAGCCACACTCTAAGCAAGTACTTAAGAGTGTTACCGAGTAGCATACCAGAAATCGGATCAGGTGCATCGCGGATAACGTCTTCTATTACATCAATAGCCTCGGTCCGCCCCGTAGTGTAATGAGCCGGGGAATTGACGATTTTGTCTGCAGCCATCGTGCCAGGGCGTTCCGCAAGAGTTATTCTCCACAATTTCGCTGTCTGAGGGCTCCCAGTCAACAATTTTGTCGACTGCAGGCATAATTTCGTCTTCGATGAGGTCAATGACCCAGCCTGGTTGGGCATCCATCTGATGTTTTCTTGCTTCGTCTATCAGCAAGTCTTTCATCCGATTACGGAAGTTGTAGAGCAGGCTGTCGATGCTCATTTCGTAAAGGTTGGGCATTGGTTCAATTAGGTTTGTTTTTGGTGTCGGCCCAGATGAACTGGTCCGTATTTGACTGGGGAACAATCCGAAAAAGCTCCGGGTTACCAGGGCTGCATTTCCGAATCGAGTTCAGGCCTTTAGTAGCAAGCTTTTCAGAAGAGTGGCAACTGATGACGCACCATTTGCCGGCGCGTAACGCTTGTACCTGAAATGGAAACTGATCAAAGCGCGAATATGCACGGTGGTAGTAGCCGGTCATGTTGATGGGCATCAGTAGTCGTCAAGCACGGGATTCCATGTGTCTACCAGTTCCGCGAGGGCCATGAAATCATCAAACGTTTCAGGAGTCTTTTCGTTGTCATCCAGTAGTAGGTCGCCCGTGCAAGCAGCCGACGCGAACTCCGCCGGGTCAAAGCGCGTTGCACAAGAGACCTGAACAATGTCTTCAATGGTTGCCTCAAAATAAACGACGCGGCCCACCGGCTCACGGCAAAGTCGGTAGAAGTCAAGTGAAATGATTGGAGAGTTGCCCATGGGTCAGGCTAGAACTGCCATACAGTAGCAGCTTAAAGCGTTAAATAGTCGGAGATGACAGGAAATATGCTGGCTTCGTAATGACTCATAACAGAAACGTCGATGCCGCCTACCAGAGCTGTCTCTACGTCTTCCTCGATCCGACAGAACTCCTCTGGCTCGTCCTTGTAAAAATCCTCGCAAACAGCGATAGGCAAGCCATCAACTCCATAGGCCGTGTAGCGCACCACGGCAAGCATGGTTTCGGCCTGTGAAACGGTGTAGTAAGTGATTGTCGTGAAATCCATCGGACTACGCGACTTCTTACCAGTTTGGCCGTAATTATTTGGCACAGCCATTATGGAAATGTAGTAGTGCTTTGGACCGATGGACACACATCGTGAGTTCGCACTTCAAAAATTCCGAAAGGACATTGAAAAATGCCGTGATGTGGAGGAGCTGCAACAGATGTCGATCAAGCTGATGCAGCTCTATTTACGTCAACAGGACACCATCAACAAAATGGTCGCTGAAGGCTTCCTGCCAGACGCATTTGGTCAGCGCTCGTAACGATCGTCCTTGCGCTCGCGGAAAATACGACCCACCTCATTGAAACAGGCTCGCCGGGTTTCGTAGGGGATGGCTCCCATCAGCTTGTAGAGACGCCACTGCAGATATTCGTCTGCCTCGTCCATTACGTCAACGAATTGACTTGTGTTGCGAGTGCCGTTGCCGATAGCACTGACGATAAAGCACTGGAACGACGGGGACTCGAGCAGGTCTTTCAGAGTGAAATCGCGAGCTTTGTCAAGTACTGACGCGGGAATTGAAATGTCGTTCGGCATTGGAATGAGTTTTACTAGTTAGGTCGGTAAAGACTGCCAAAACAATAGCCAAGCTTCGTCTTCGCGGTCTTCATCTACGTATTCAAACATGATCGAGGTTGGGATTTTGTACTTTTTGATTTTTTTGGTGCCGTCTTTAGCTTCGGTGTAGGGCCATTCAAAGTCCTGAAGCATCTCGTTCCATTCCAAAGGCAAGCGGCACGCCTTAGGCGGATACCCAAACGTGCGTATGACCTCGTTTATCCGTCTACGTGCGATGAGTAAACGCTCCCGCTCCGTTTCGGGGCGGAGGATGTTCCGGGGCGCTTCCGGATTAAGCGCCCACGGTGTTTTGCACTTGCCTGTGACTCTCATCAGTCCCACATGTTCCAAGCCTGTTCTTGTAGAGCGTCTAACTCTTGCTTAGTGCGCTTCTCTTCCCTCGCGCGGGGATATTGATCTGCGTGTCCCACCTTGGTACTTTCCGCTCCAACACTGGGATCTGGGGTGGGACAGTCACCCTGTTTTTCAGAAAGTGTCCCACCTTGATCTGCGTCCTGCGATTCAGGATGGGACACATTGCCTGAATTAGGGGGGTGTCCCACCTTCTGTCCCATCCCAAAACCAGCACCATCACTGGGTTTATCTAGGGTGGGACACATATCCCCCACCTCTCCACGCGCGAGAACTGCTTTGTAGATATCAAAACTGTTCTTTCCGTCAGGAGCTGGAGCGTTACCCACCACCTCGATCAGGCCACGTTTAATCAAGCGTTGGAGCGACTTACGGATCGCGGCCACCCTGCCCCCAACAAGCGGATCTGCGTTGAGTTCAGTCCGGCTCATCGTCCGGGGATATATCACCCGCAGCCGTTGCAGCACCCTGTCGGTGATTCCGCTGGGTGATGTGTTGGCGGCGTCCACTTCCGGGGTGAAGTCAGCGATAGAAAAGCTCAGGTCAGCCTCCATCCGCATAATCAGAGACGTTCCAGAGCGACCAGACCGGCTTTTTTCGATGGTGATTAGGCGTGAATGAGCTGGGGCGATTCCCTTCTCCACCTGATCCTTTGAAGGCTTTTTAAGAGCCCACGTCTCATCAACTGCATCGCGGATTGCCGACGTGCCGCGAAATCCGCCTTGGCGGTTTGCGTGATGCACAACCAAGATCGTGCTTGCCGGGAACAGCACACCGTTGTTACGAGTCAGCCAGTACAGCGGCGTGGCGAAGTCCGACTTGTTCTCGTCAAACGCACGGCCACCAGAGCAACCGATCAGCGAGTCGATGACGACCAGCTTTGGCTTGATGTCGTTCATCAGCTTGACGAACTGGGCATAGCGCTGGAGCGCCCAATCGGTCTGGATGTGCGTGTCGGAGTCGAGCGGGTAGTCCACCTCCTCAAGCTGCTCTTTTAGCTGCACCAGGGGCTGGTCGCCATTCAAGAGCAGCACCGGCCCCTGCTGCACTGGTACGTGCTTTCCGCGAACAACAAAGGGAGCACCTGTTGCAACGTGCTTGGCAAGAGTCCATGCAGACATGGATTTACCGTCACCGCCAGCGCCGTATATCAAGACGACAGAGGGGTGAGGCAAAACATCGGGAATCAGAAAGTCTCGCTTGGTGTCCAGCTTTGCCAATTTCTGGATCGTCATAAGACCCTCAGCACCTTCGTACTGGATTTGGTCGACGATCAGCTTCTCGAGGGCGACTTGGTCCCTGTAGCCAGCCTGCAGAGCCAGGTTGTTTAGGTTGAAGTTCATCTCTGCAGGGTTGTCCATCTCTAGGTAGGACTTCGCCTTTTCGATGACTTCTTCAAAGGAAAGGGTTGCAAGCTTGTAAGAAGTCGGGGTTTGGAGGACCTCGATGATCGTGTGCTCAACCGCCGGGTTCTTGAGAAACCGCTTGCGGTCTGGGTCGTAGTGATCAGCCAGCTTGATCAGGCTGCCAATACCTAAACCGCCATTGGACTTGAAACCAGCGTTCCAGCGATCCCCACATGGGTCGCCGCCGTCCTTCCAGTCGTCGCTGTACTCTTCATCCCGCAAAGACCATTCACGCCAAAGGTTGAGGCCCTCTTCTCCAGACAACTCGGAGTGGATCATGCAACCAATGCGCCACCACTGGTCTTCACTGCCCCGGCCCTGCGGCTGAATGACGCTGAGGCAGTTGTCGATAATCGCTGCCAGTTCCTCTTTGGAGCGCATGCCCCAGCGAGGGTCACGCTTGGCGTTCTCTTCAGGGTTCTGCTTCTTACGGAAGGAGTCCTTCATGTGAGCCAGAAGCCAGCCTGGTGCCTCTGGAATGTTGTTGACGTCGCCCTTGAGCGAATACGACCCGCCCTTGGCGTAGTCCCCAACCACACAGCCTTGCCGGCCCCAGAGTAATTCCCAGCCCTCGCCACTTGCGCTGAGGCTAATGCCCTCGACTTCACCCCAATACTTCCTGGGTACTACAAATAAGTATTTTGCCGCATTCTTTTTTGGCGACTCAATGACGACAGTGGAGTCAAGGTCATCACCCCACTTCTTTTTGATGATGCTGAGATTCAGGTCGACATCCAGGATCACCAAACCGTCACTGCGTGGTCCGGTGAACACCCCAGCTGCTTTGAAGGTTTCCGGGTGCTTTTCAATGTGCAGCGCAGTTTCTTCCGGCGACCAGTTTTCGTGGTGCGTCACACCCAACGGTGATTTTCCGCAAGCAAAACCACCTTTAGGCAGCTCAACACCTTGTGCGTATATCGGGCAGGTAGCCCAAAAAGACGGAAGAGTCCGTACAAAGCCGCTCAGCTTTGACATTTGTTAAACTCATAGAGAACAGACACACAGGTCTCATCTAAGACCAGCGTTAAAGACCCCAGAGCCCTGACCGGCACTGGGGACTTTTTTTATTCTACGGGCATTGTCAATTGCGTCAGATGTACTAGATTTACTAGGCATTGGGCAGGAGCCCGCTAGCAACCAACACTATGTCCTTCATCCCCAAGAATTACGCCAGCGCAGCCGCTGGAGGTAATGACAAGCCCTATTTTGCTCCTAACAAAGTAGAAGCAGGCGGTCAGGTCAAGTTCGCTTTGCTTGATGACCAACCTCTTTGCTACTGGGAGCTTTGGGCAACTGACGGCGAAAGAAATAAGCCTTTCCGTTTTGAAGATGAGCCCAACCCATCTGCAATTGAGGCAGAGCTTGGGCCAAATTTTACGCGCCGCCCCGACAGAAAAAATCCAGAACAGTTCGAACCTGTCAAGTTCTACATGTCTGTTCCTATTTACAACTACGTCAAGGAAAGGGTTGAGACCTTCAGCTTTTACCAAAAGACGGTGATGGCTGAATTTGACCAGATCAGTCAGCTGGAGGAGTACAAGGATCTAAAGGCAATCGATTTCGTGCTTACACGCGCGAAAGAGGACAGCCCCAGCATGTATGGCTTGCGACCTGTCCCCCGTATGGCAGGCCATGCAGAAAAGGTTGATGCAGCCTGGACCGCCGCCCTTGAAAACGGTTACGACATCTCACGGATGCTTACCGGTGGTCAACCTCACGTAAAAGCTTGACCTTTTAGATATATCGATCTATTGTGCTGGGGCAATTTCGTTACGGCGGACTTCGTTCCTTGTGACGCCGTTGCCACTAGCCCTGGGGAAACTCAGGTCCAGTGATCACACATCCATCCGCTTCATCACCGGGTGGTCATCACATTCCTTGCGGGGGTGTGGCATCTGTTTCTCTCCTGTAGCAGTCCTTGTGCCCGCTACAGGCCAGAGCAAGCTTCAGAACCCCTGGCTTCGGTTGGGGGTTTTGTTGTATCTAGGCGAACACCACCCTGTATTAGATTGATTATGTAGTTGTTGTTACCGAACCATGAACGTTCTGGAACTGGTCAAGCGGCAGCAGCAGAAGAAGCAAGCGCTGAAAACTGCTCAAGCCGTCGCCACTAAAAAACTTTGTTACCGAGGTATTTGCTACAGCCGATAAGTTGTAGTATTTTTAGTGGGTGCATGGGCAAGCCATCGGGTCTCACACAGCCGGTGGCTTTTTTATTGGATATATTGGACTGGGAAGAAGTATTTGAATGACCTACGGGGCAGAAGACGTCGTTGAATGCAGAGCACGCATAGAAGTGCTGGAACGCTGGTATCTCGCAGACGGCAGGGATCGTAAAAATCACCCCTTACGTGGTACGTACACGGGGCTATACAACCTGTATCGCTACCACTCGACACTTGGCCTTGGAGAACCTGTCAAAGTCCCAGCAAGTACTTGGCGCTAAAGGCTACGTATATATTCCAGATCCAATCGTCGAACAAACTGATGATGGACTGGTACGTGTTTCTGTAGGAGACCAGATAGCCTGTATTAGTACAACTCAGCGGGTGCAACAAACAGTGCATCGGCTGACCATGGAATGGCTTCTGAAGTACACACCCGGCTAGCAGAACTGCGCAAATCAAAGCTGGTACGTGATGACTCAGGCCCACACCGGGTTTATCGAGACTCAGCCGGCAATGTATATCACTCAGTCACACATATCCTTAAAGAAACAGCTCCAGAAGCCCAGCAGAAGGCCCTGGAACGTTGGTTAGCCAAACCAGGCAGTGAGCTAACCCGAGAAACAGCAGCGACCCGTGGAACGCTTGCACACAATCACGCTGAGTACTTGTTGAAAACCGGCGCAAAACTCGCCCGCCAAACAGCAAACAAGCGCAACTGTTGGAAAGCGTCTAAAGACGGCTTGGAACGCTGCCCAGGCTCAATCACCCGTTGGGGTATTGAAAGGGCCATTCAAGGGGCTCCTAGGGTTGCCTGGAGCGCTGCTGGCTATGCGCGAGGTCTTCGCGGCTGGATTGCGGACAATTGTACGGCGATCCATAGCATTGAATTTTCCATTCATCACGATGCAGGCTTTGCTGGAACGTGTGACGCCCTGATCGACATTCAGGGAAAAGGGCCATTCATAGTCGACTGGAAAACCAGCGTTCGCGAAAGAAGCGAAGAAATGCTCGAAAACTACATTGACCAATGTGGTGCATACAGTCTTGGTCTCACGAGTCTCACGGGTATTAAGCCGGTTGGTGCGTTTGTGGTTATTGCCAGGCGCACGGGAGCACCCCAGGTCCGCCAGTTGTCTTCCCTCGAACTCAGGGGGAGTGAGGGAAGATTCCTGGATCGTTGCGAGGCTTACTTCTCAGACGCTGCGGCCTGATTTATTCAGCCAATCGGGCCGTGTCTCGCGAACCTCAACAAGCTCCCAAGGTGCTGCTGGGTCGTGAAGCCCCTGGAGCCACTCAATCGTGGTTAGCTTGCTGCGGGCATCCTCTTCATCAGAAGCCTCAACAGCGTTTTCAGTGTGGTAGTAGGAAGAATAGAAAACGTAGAAGTTCATCAGTGTTCCGACTCCTCATTTTCCGGGCAATCCAACCCAAAATCCATCCAATCCCAATAAGAAATCAAATCGCCTGGTTTTTTAGGGTGTGGTGCGTACCAACCCCCCTCGTCAAGCTCCCAACCTGCCTTGGTGCGTATCTCGTAGATGCGTTGTTCTTCTGCCATTGCCGCCTCAATTTTGTCTACGTGGTCATACCAGGTCGGACAGGCTCCCATCATCCTTAGGTTTTCTTGGGCTCTGTAAAGTTTGTTGTCCATGGTGGTTCGTGTATTTAGTGTTGTTCGGCGCAGCGGTGACAAATGTCCTGCTTCACGACAAGCCGTTCGATGACTATCGCCTTGTTTTCGATGGCATAGTCACTCAAGCTGTCTTCATCTGACTTACCACCGCCGATGGTGATGGTGCGTTGACCATAAAGGTCACCCTTGGCTATGTGGGCTCCGCACTCCTTACAAGTGCGTTCTTTTCTGGTGCGTTTGAGTTTCATGCTTAGTTCGGGCAAGTGGAATGGATGCCGCAGTGATTCACCACGAGACGCCGAAAAATCTCCCGGCCGTTTTCGCTTAGATCTTTAGGGTCTCGTATGCCTGGAGCGATCCTGAAACGGAGCCGCTCAAGCTGTGCAAATTTGGAGTAGGTGAAGCTGTTCTGCCCCGAGTGGTAGAGGCAGGCGAAGAGGTAGTAAGCCTCGCAAATGTCGAAACGGTCGAAATACATTTGATTCAGGGTGGTTCGGTTTACTTGCGAGCCTTGCCGGCGTCGCTGCGCACCTTGCGAGTGCTGGTGCGTTCTACAGCTTCCGGCTTCCACTGTTCCCAAAGTTCAGCAGGAATGGTGCAACCGCCGGGGATCCGTTCTTGGCAGAGGTTCCATTCAGGGATCAGCTGGTGCGCAAGCTGCCGCCCGCCCTCTTTGCCATGCTTGCCGTGGAGCGTTAAAAGTGTGGCCCACTCGTCAGCGGTGATCGGGTAGCGATCAACTGCCCAGCGCAGGTCCTTGTAGTTGCGCTTCTCAGCTTTGAGCAGTTCCCGCTCTTCTGCCTTGGTGCGCTCCTTTTCTTTTCTGGCTCCAGTGATTGAAAAAATTGAACCCATAGGTTTGGGGGTGAGTGGGTACTGAAGCACAATAAGCAGAAACGAAAAAATGGCGGGTTAATTTGTGGAAAACTGCCTGACGCTTATCAGTCGCCCTGGAACGATTAGCCTGGCTTATCAATGCTTGACGACTGCCCGGTTCATCGGTTCTACTGTATGAGTTCAATTAACACTACCCATGTTTGAACTCAAAGTGGTTCCGTTTCACGGCAGGGTTTACAACAGCAAAGCTGCGATCTGGGATGACTGGGTCGCTAACAAGGATTTCATCATCGCCGACGTGTCCGCAGGTCGTTGGGATGGCAAGCCGGTGAACAAACAAGACGCCGACCGATCAGGCCTTGCCTGCGTGATGGTGCGTTACGGCAAGCGCCTCGAAAAGGTTTGCAGCATCAACCTGATTCGCAACCGGATGAACTGATGACGACTTCCATGCTTCCCACATTTATTCAGCGTCCGATCATCTTCGATCTGCACGATGACAGCCCTGGAACGGTGCGCGAGCTTTGCCATTCATCACCCGGCATGTTCGCCATTCAGACCCGTTACCTGGAACCAACCGACCTCGAGGGCGCATTCATAACAGCTGAATGCGTTGAGCGCAAAAAGGTCATTCAGGTTGCCTACGATTACAGCCATTCATCCAACTGGGGACCGTACTTCGTAGCGGCGCTAGCGCTCCTCCGTGAGATGCAAGACAGCAGGGACACGGATCAAAGCAACATAGCTTTGCTTGGTTCGTCCGAACAGCGCAGCGGCTGGCTGTTCTGTTTCGGTGAGGGTGGATTGAGCACCTGATACCTACCACGGATCGGCCGGGCTGATTGATTGGCGCGGCTTATCTGTCACATAAAATCCGCTTATCTAATTCTGGGTTGACCTTTGGCACGTTTGCGGCCATTGTGTCGACAGGTTCATTCGCGGCGACTGTCGCAACCTTCCATGATCACAAAATTCCAGTTGAATTGGTCTGCCAATTCCAAACTGCGCGGCACGTCTAAAACCAAGGTGCTGGCGTTGCGTTCTGATGCTGGCACGTGTCCCGACACTTGTGAGCAGAAAATCAATGGCACTTGCTACGCCATGTTCGGCCATGAAGGCATGGCATGGCGCAAGCTCACTGAGGGCACAGCCAAGAACTTTGGCGAGGGCTGGATCTACCTATCAGACCGGCTGCGCGAATTACGGCCAAAGCCTGGCACGTTATTGCGCACAAATACGGCTGGGGATCTTCCCCACATGCGAGGTGAGGTTAAAGGCAACGTCCTAGACCTTATGGCTGGCATGTTTGGCCTGTATGGCCTGAATGCTTATGGTTACACTCACCACCGCCACAGTGAACACAATCTCAGTGTGATCCATCGGCTGGCACGTTCTGGCCAGTGGCTGATCAACCTTTCTTGCAAGACAGCTGAGCATGCCTCTCTGATGACCCGTCGTGGTTTCGCCTGCGTCACCGTTACGGCGCACGATGACGAGCGGACACGCTGGACCGATGAGCACGGTGTCCCGTTTGTTGTCTGCCCTCAACAGCTTCAGGGTTCAGCCGTTAGCTGCAGCAGCTGCAAACTTTGCACATTACCGGCAGAAGGGCAGGGACCGGACGGATCGAAATTCCGCCGTTGCGTGGTTGTGTTCCGCTCCCACGGCGCACGCAAAAAAGTTTTTTCTGAATGGTTGCAAAACCTGGCAGTCTGATCTATTGTGCTTCATAAGAGCAGACACCACTGCTCATCAAATCCCAAGGTTCCCACCATGTCTCCACGCACTGTCGACACTGCTACATATGACGCCTTCCGCGTCACAGCCTGCCTCTCTGTGTTCTTGTTCTGTATCACTGCAGCTGGTGCCCTTTTCCAGGCAGAAAACGAGACGGCCATGCGGCGCTGTATCAACACTGAAGCAACTAAGGAAGAATGCCTGATCACTGTGTATGGTCGCTGATCTACTGCGGCCTGCCTCATCCCGTGACAGCCCCCTAAAACTGTGCAGGCCTTAGCCCCCACCACCGCTAGGGTCTGATCAGTCGGCAAGGTCCGATAAGGATTGCTAATATCACTGTCACAAAACAGAACAGCAGCACAGATTAGAATCGCTAATGGCCGCCAGGGGGCAGGGTTCGGCCGCGCGTGAGCTGTATATGGAGTTGGGGAACCTACACGAACAAGGTGAAAAGTTTTTACTGTGATATTCGGGGGCAGGGGTTCAACTTTCTAGCTCTGTATTACAGGTACCCGTTTTTATAAAACGACAGTAAGCTGGCTGGAACGTTGTTATTTTTAAAGCAGGATTCTGTGAATCTTTTGGAAGACAATGCCGCCCCTGTGGGGCCAGAAGAAAAAGAAAACAAGCACGCCCCACGCATTACTCGAAAGGGCTATCTCAAAAATGAGCGAGTCAAACGCCTTTACATGCGCCAATTGGAAGGCCTAACCGCCAAACAATTGGTTCTTGACCACGCCAAAAAAGAACAGGTCAGCGAAGAAACGGCCTGGCGCGATTGGCGTGAGGTTGCAAAGCTGAACGACGAAGATTTTGCCCGCGAACGCGAAACAATGGGCGCTCGAATCTTCGCTCTGCGGCAAAAAGTCTTTAACGCGGCCATGCGTAGGGGCCAAATGAACACAGCAGCCCAAGTTTTGGACTCCCTGGCCCGTCAAGTGGGCTGTGACGAGCCCCAAAGCAACGAAATGCTGCCCGAAATCCGCGTCCGTGTCGAACCACCGGCACCCCTCGCTGGATCGTCGCCAACGCAACTACCTCCAATCGATGTAACCGAGCCTGAAGATGTCGAAAACGCTTGATTTAAGCCTTAGACACGCTCAATCCGAAGTTTTCAACAGCAACAAACGGTTTCGAGTCCTTGTTGCAGGCCGCCGGTTCGGCAAGTCCTACTTAGCGTGCATCGAACTATTCCTAAAAGCAGTCAACCGTCCGGGCGAAACGTTCTTTTACTGCGCTCCGACGTATCGGATGGCAAAGGACATCGCTTGGAAAACGATCAAAAAGATCATTCCACCGCAATTCATCCGTGCCAAAAATGAAACCGACCTCAAGATCGAGCTGGTCAACGACTCAACAATCGAACTCAAAGGCACTGAGAACGCCATGGCGCTTCGTGGCCGGTCTCTGGCAGGCGTTGTACTGGACGAAGCGGCGTTTATGGACACAAGCGTCTGGTTCGAGGTCATCCGCCCTGCGCTGGCCGACAAACAAGGCTGGGCGCTCTTCATCAGCACCCCAGACGGCACCGCCAGCTGGTTCTACGACATGTGGTGCTACGTCCCAGAGGACAAAACCGGAGAGTGGGAACGGTGGTGCTTCACAACCATTGAGGGAGGAAATGTCCCCCCGGAGGAAGTCGCAGCCGCGCGTGCTCAGCTTGATGCGCGCACATTCCGCCAGGAATTCGAAGCGTCGTTCGAGAACCTAAGTGGCCTCGTCGCCGTCAGTTTTGCCGACGCCAACATCTCCCCCGAAGTCCAAGACCTCCCCGTCCTCCCCCTGCTCCTGGGCGTTGACTTCAACGTCGACCCAATGTCCGGCATCTGCGCGGTCAAAAAAGGCGACGTTCTTTGGGTCTTCGACGAAATCATCATGACCGGCGGCGCAACCACCTGGGACTTCTGCGAAGAAGTACAGAACCGCTACGGCGTGGACCGTCGCATCATCAGCTGCCCCGACCCCACTGGCGGAGCCCGCAAAACTCAAGGCGTTGGCACAACGGACCACAGCATTCTCCGCAAATCTGGCTTCACGGTGTCAACCCCTAGAGCACCCTGGAAAGTCCGTGACAAGATCACTTGCGTCAACACCGCTCTTCTCGACGCCACGAACACCCGCCGCCTGTTTATCCACCCCCGGTGCAGAGAGCTGATCAAATCGCTACGCACCCTGACCTACGCCCCTGGAACGGGTTTACCCAACAAAAACCTTGGTGTTGACCATGCTTTCGATGCTCTGGGCTACTTATGCCTACAAGTATTTAACCTGGCTAAACCCGAAAACATCGGCGCCACCAACTATCGTGTTTGGTAGAGCTAAGATCTACACATAGCATCTGAGGTTTTTATGCCCGGACACTACGGACAAGGTGGTAAAAAGAAGCCCAAGGGCAAGAGCACCAAGAAAGGCTGCAAGAAAATGAGGTAACGCTTGTTATGGCAACTCGTAACGAGCCCACTAACAAAGCCCTCTACGCAGCAGTAAAGGCCGCCGCAAAGCGCAAGTTTGCGGTGTACCCAAGCGCATATGCAAACGCATGGCTAGTCCGCGAATACAAAAAACGCGGAGGCGGCTACCGCAAGGTGAGTAATGGCGGAAAGAAAAAGAAAACCTAAGGGTGGCTTAAGCCGCTGGTTTGCAGAGAAGTGGGTCGACGTAAAGACAGGCAAACCTTGTGGCCGCCAAAAAGGCGAAAAACGCGACTACCCAGCGTGCCGCCCATCAAAGCGCGTGTCCAGCAAGACACCTAAAACCTCATCAGAAATGAGCCCAAAAGAAAAAGCTAAATTTAAGCGTGAAAAAACAGGCCCATCAAGGATAAAGTACAACCACAAACGCAAAACGAAGAAAAAGAAGAAGTAATGGGCACTCGAATCGTCCCCGGCTACTGCAAACACATCGACGTGGATGCAGATAGCCACACCACGATTGCGACCTTCACTTTCATGACCCCCAACGACGTCGAGGACTTCGCTGGACTAATGGTGCGCCTAGCATCGGGCATAGAAGTCATGATCTCGGTCGAAGACGATGGCGATCGAGCGAAACGGCGAAAAATTTAGCGGCTACAACAAGCCCAAGCGCACACCTGGTCACCCCAAGAAATCACACGCCGTTCTTGCAAAAGAAGGTGACAAAGTAAAACTTATTCGTTTCGGACAACAGGGCGTCAAAGGTAGCCCTAAAGGCA
>JAPOKD010000574.1 GCA_029977825.1 Planctomycetota bacterium
CTCATCCGGATGCCGATTTTCGCTTGCAGCAGATTGAAAAAGAAAAGTTCTGGATCGATATGACGGCAGAGATGGGAGGTCAGTTTTGCCGGGTGCTTTCTGGCCAGAGGCGTCCTGAGGTGTCTCGTCAGGATGGGATTCGATTTACTGCGGAATGTATCGATGTCTGTGCTGCTTACGCACAGCAGCGTGGCATCACATTGGTGATCGAGAACCACTACAAAGACGATTTTTGGACCTATCCAGAGTTTGCCCAGATGATGGATGTCTTTTGTGAGCTTGTCGGTGAGGTGAAGGCCGAAAACTTCGGTGTGAATTATGATCCGAGTAACACCATTCTGGCAGGAGAAGATCCATTGGAGTTGCTGCGACGCGTCTCCTCAAGGGTCGTAACGATGCACGCAAGTGACCGTTATCTTATTGAAGGCACCATTGAAGACCTGCGAAATGAAGAACTTGGAGTCGAAGGTTATGCAAAGCGTCTAAGCCATGGTGAAGTCGGCAAGGGGCTCAACGATTATGATGCCATCTTTTCGGAACTGAAACGCGTTGGTTTTAATGACAACTGGATCAGTATTGAAGATGGTGTCGAGGGGATGGATCAGCTTGCTCGGAGTGCCGATTTTCTTCGAAAAAAAATCGACCAGCATTGGGGGAGCTGAAAACGCGCATCATCTGGTTCCCACTAAAGCTGTTTGTTGCTGGATCAAACGCTCGATACAGCATGCCACCGTCGTGCAGGAAAGTGATGCAGGTTTGGGCGGACGTCTCGTGATCGCTGGGCGTTGTTCTTCTGCTAGGGTAAGTAATCTGGGTGTTGCATTCGGTAGTGCCTGCGCCATTCAATGCAGCCCTTTCCTCCTACCGTAAAATCACGGCACACCTGAGGGCGATGTTCGTGGTGCTTGCAGCAGCGGCGTGCTGAGTCATACCAGATACACGGACCGTCCAGTTCACCCTCGGCTGGCGGGTCATAGCTCTGGATGTAGAGCATTAATTCCTGTTTCAGCGATTCCGGCATATTCAGCCATGCTGGTTCAGAATCAGTAATATAACTGGGGTAGCCCATGTGCAGGCAGCAGATTCCGCAGGAATCGCAGTCAGAAATAGTAGGAAGTTGCAGCGTACTGTTGGACATGGTGTTGAGCGACGGGGATGTGCATTTCCTGCTTGCAGCGAGTTTGCATTGGAAGCCAAGATGGCGTGCTGGATGACGGTATCGCTGTGATCATAGCGTTGCATTGCGACGCTATTCAAGCAACCCGCTTTCGGGGCAGGTATGGATGCGTTCGATCGCCAGACAGCATGATTCTTGGACAGCGACTTACTCCAAGAGAGAGTTTTACGAGTGGCTTTTGAGGCAGAAGCGGCCTTAACGGGGATGGACTCCACTTCTGCAGGCTTTTCGTTGGATGAGATCGGTGTGCTCAGGTCAAGGAGCGTCCAATGCGGTTTCAATCAGTTCGCTCAATTCATGCGGTGTCAGAATCTCAAGACCCTTGCGAAAGTCCGCACGGTATCCTGTTACCAGCTCTACTTTATTTTCGAGTTGGTGAATGGGGCTCATGTCGGCGGATGGTAAAAACCAGGTTCTGATTCTTCCTTGTGCATCACACGACGTAACTGTGTTTGAATTTGAGTTGAGCGAGAATTCTGTGACTTCAGAGTTATGGTTCAAAACGGTTCCCAGCGACTTTCCGTCAACGGTGTCCCAAAGGCGTATTTGCTCTTCGTTTGCGGTGAGCAGTATTTTCCCGTCGGGAGTATATTTGACGTATACCCGTCCAAATCCCGCTGGCATGGTGATCGGCATGTCGAGTTGATGCAAATTCCATATTCGTGCGACCCCGTCCCTTGAGCCGGTAGCAACGCTTTTTCCATCGGGCGCAAATGTGATACTGACAATTCCGCCGTGATGTTGCAGAGGTGGTGCGATGGCTTTGCCAGTGTCCACGTCCACTACGGTCGCAGTGTGGTCGCGGCTGCCCGTGGCAATGTATTTGCCATCAGGTGAGATGGCGCAGGAATCCACGTAGTCTTTATGAACTACTCCAGTCCCCGTGAAATCACCTGTGTTTGCGTTCCACAGTTTGGCAGCACCGTCTCTCGACGCTGACAGGATTTGTTTTCCATCACCAGAAAATACTGCATCTAATAGTGAGCGGCTTTGTCGCAACGTGTAGAGTAGCTTACCTTCTTTCGTTTCATACACGAATGCCTCATTTCCATCATGCAACGCGAGTAGCTTTGTCCCGTCTGGACTGAATTTCAGCGATACTAACGTTGTATCTTGGTTGTCTTTCATCTCAACCGGCACAGTTCCAGTCGAAGACGTCTGGACGTTACTACCTGTCGTTTCCTGAGTTGGGTCAGGAAGACGATGGATCGTAGTGTTTGATGTTGTATCGCCAACAGCGAACAGCTTGTGGTCACCGCTCACGGCAAGGCAAGTGATTTCTTTGCCATGGTCGATGAGCCAGCGGCGTGGATTGGCACCGGTTGTCTCTGTGATTCTGATCAGGCCATCAGTCCCACCTGTTATCAAAATTGAACCGCTGGGGCTGATCGCAAACGTATTGTTGATGACGCCAGGGATTGAATTTGTAAAGATCTGTGCAGTGGAGGGCAGTTGCCATTGGCGGATCATGCGGTCACCACTAATCGTTAGAACGGCATCACCCGGCATGAAAAATGATGACTCGACGATGTAACTGTGAGGCATGGGCGGGCAGATGGGGGCACCGGCCTGTGTGTCCCACACGCAAGAAGTGTGATCCGTGCTTGATGATACCAGCAATGTGTCGTCATCATTGAATCTCAGGGAACGTATGGAGTTGTTGTGTTTCATTGTGTTCCCCACACGTTCTGATGTCTCAATATCCCAGATTTGTATCGTTGACTTGGTCGTGCCTGTGGCTACTTTGCTGCTGGCATGATTGAACCGTGCAACCTGTATATTGGACGAGCATTGGATGGTGCTACCGTATGGTAGGCCTGTTTTTGAATCGAGAATCAATAGTGTATTGTCGTCTGAACAAGCCAGATACTTTTCACCATCCGGAGAAAACTCGACGTAGTTGGTGTCTTCCTTCTGGGAAACCGAGTTGATCAGTTTTCCTGTCTGTAAATCAAATAATTTCGTTGTGCCATGTTCGCAGGCGGAGATGAATCGTCCTGCCTTGGCCGAAATTGCCACGGATCTTACGGTTCCTTTGTGTTTTTCGCAGCGGTAGATGATCGCTCCGGTGTTAATGTTGATCAAAGTAACCTGCCCGTTTCGTTTACCAACCAAACAGAATTCATTGCTGGCATCGACGACGGCCGCCCGGATGATTGCATCCATTTGAATGTCGAGTAGGGGAATCGCAGGTGAGTCGACGTCCAGGACACGAAGGTGGTTTCCAGTTGTGTGCAACAACTTCGTGTTGTCGGCAAAGAATTGTAAGTTGGCACTTGAGACACGTCGTTGCGAAATCTCAGTGAAGAAGTTCTTCTTCGTTTTGAGGTTCCAAATACACAGATCACCCGTTCGCGTGGTGCAAGCCACGTACTCTTTGTTTTGACTCAGTGCAGTTGCGGCAGGCTGGCCTGGTAGCTCCTTCATTAAAGTGAGAACGGCTGCGTGTTGAAGAATTGATCCCACCCGGAAACGATGTCCCCATTCCCGTTGCCCAGCTTCGATGCTTCCTCTCAGGGCTGCGGTGTAGGATGGCAGAGCTGCAAGCTGATTCCCAGCATTGATTGCCGCATCACCTCGCTCGGTGTAAATCCTCACCAGATTGGCATTAATCTCGGCGGTTGACGAGCGTAGTTCCTTTGCGAGTCGATTCTGTTTTTCCAGAGACTCTTTTGTGCTCTTCTGGAGTTTACTTTGGCGATAGGCGACGATTGGACCACCTACGGCCAACACCAGCACCATGGTCGCAACAATCGAACTCAGGAAAGCTAATGCGGGATTGCGACGGCACCATCGCCATGCCCGCGTCGCGGGCGATGTGGCGCTAGCCAGAATCGGTTCATGATTCAAAAAGCGATGAAGGTCTTCCTTAAGCTCTGAAACGCTCTGGTATCGACTCGCCGGGTTCTTGTCCAGACATTTGAAAGCGATTGTTTCCAGATCGCGATCAACTTTGCAATTGGATCGCTGTAGCGGTAAAGGCAAAGTGGTGGTGACTTGCTTCAGTGTTTCGATGATTGTCCCCCCATCGAAAGGGGGTCTGCCCGAACACATTGCATACAGAATTGCACCCAGGGAGTAGATGTCTGAACGCGTGCTGATCAGATGGTTCAGTCCCGAGGCCTGCTCGGGTGACATGTAATTGGGTGTGCCGATGATTTGGCC
>JAPOKD010000674.1 GCA_029977825.1 Planctomycetota bacterium
AACGAATTAGAAAGAACGGGCGGTTTGCCGCCAATTGTGATGGTGTTTGAGGACGCCACCGCAGTTTTTCGTGACAATCGAATTTCAGGTGAAGGTGTCGCAGGCGTGCGAGTGGCCGGGACGGCGGTCATGGATGGAAATCGTTTTGTGGGCAAGAAAATGCGTCCTGTGGGGCCTCCCAACTTCGGCGTTTGGGCGCTTGCCGGTTCCAGCATCACTTTGCGAAACAACCAGTTCACGCAATGGAGGCATGCGGTTCAAGCGGCGGAGGCGAAGGTGAATCTGCAGGAAAACAGAATCACCGGCTTTCACCGGTACGCGTTTCAATTGCAGAAGTTGAAACCTGCCAGTGTGATTTCTGACAATCAGGCCACGGAAGCCAGTGACGGTGACGTTTTTTTAGGTGGCGATGTTCAGAGCGAGGGTAAGCATGAGATACGCGTTGAACGGAACACTTTGATTCCAGCCAAAGGTTGACTGAGTCTGAATCAGTCAGGTCATGAACGATGCAAAGGGTTCCAGAAAATATTGCATTGCAAGAAAGGGTATTCGCAAGCTGTTGTCGCTGAACTACTGGGCGAATAGCCATTTCCATGTGGCGGGGTCACTGTAGGCCTTTTCCCAGGCGGCAACGTGTCCCGCTCCCTGATAGTTTGTGAACTTGCAATTCCTGCTTCCCGCGTCACGCAGCAATTGCACGAGGGTTTGTGTTTCCTGAATCGGGACTGAACGGTCGGCGCTGCCGTGAAAGGTCCAGATTGGAAGCGAGGTTGCTTTGCGGAGACCAGTGGGCAGGAATTCATTGGTGATCCCTCGTTTCCGACCGGGAAGATTTGCTGGTAGGTTGAACGGGTTCCCGCCACCGCAGATTGGGATCGCGGCTGCGAAGTAGTCAGGGTATCTGGAAATAAAACTCCATGTGCCATACCCGCCCATGCTTAGGCCTGTGATGTAGAGACGGTTTTTATCAATGTCATCGCGTCCTGTAAGGACGTCGTCAACAAGGGCTTTCAGGGTCTCGGTACGCCACCAACTGTCCATTGGGCATTGGGGAGAGATCACCACGCATCGTTTCAGGTCATCAAATTGGGAAATCAGTTTGGGTGGACCGTGTTTTTTGACTTCAAGCAGGTTGTTTCCACACTCGCCGTAACCGTGCAAAAACAGAAGCAGAGGCCAACCCTCTTCCGGTGTTTTGCCCGGCGGTTCTTGCAGTAGGTAATGCAATTGTTGATTACCGACACGCCTGCTCATGCGTTGCGATTTCTCGGAGCCTGCACTTGGGTCTTCGTTGGCTCGGCTTTCCGCCTGCACGGAACCAAGGAAGGCAGTCACGATCACACAGGAAATCAGAAGCCGCTTGGCTGGAAGCATGGGGGCCCGCATGATCGTGTCTCGCTGATGGGTGCCAGGTGTCATTCGTCGTAGTTGATGATCGCCTTGACTTCGGATTCAATATCGCCATATTCCACACGACTTCGAATGATATCGCCAGGTTGCACCTGGTTTGGATTTTGGATGGTATTGTCATTTGAGTCCAGCGTAACACTGTACCCACGTGCGAGGACGTTCAGGGGCGATAAAGCAGATAGAGTTGCCGCGGCTTTGGCGAGCTTTGCTTTGTTGAGTTCCATTCGCGTGAGCATCGCCTTTCTGCCTCTTGCATCCAGTTCATCAAGTTGACGGAATCTGCGTTGCACCAGCTCGTGGGGACGTTTGAGGATGGACCGTGTCTGCAACGCATTGAGGCGGTTTTGCCGCGTGTTGATCGCGTTCCTCGCAGTTCGGTCCAGTCTGGCTCGCATGTCGTTGAGGCTTCGGACAACGAGGTCACGATCAGGTAATACGCATGTCGCGCCGTCCGTCGGTGTCAACGCGCGAACATCGGCAGCAAGGTCACACAGGGTAATGTCCACTTCATGGCCAACGGCTGAGACGGTTGGGATTCTGCACTGCGCGACAGCGCGAACCACCGGTTCCTCATTGAAACACCAAAGGTCCTCCAGGCTTCCGCCACCGCGAGTTACGACCAAAGCGTCCAGAGCTGGGCTAACCTGTTCGGCGGTTCGAATCGCCTCGGCGATGGAATCGGAGGCGCCCTGTCCTTGGACAAGCGTGGGGATGATCAGGATTTCCACACCCGGCCAGCGTTGTGCCGCTGCTTTCAGGAAATCACGGATCGCGGCCCCACTTGGACTGGTAACGACCCCCAAACGCTTGGGAAAACGAGGCAAGGCTCGTTTTCGTTCTGCCGCAAACAGGCCCTCGGCATTCAGTTTCTGTTTGAGCTCTAAGAACGCCTGCTGCAGAGGACCAAGCCCCTGTGTTTGAACCTTGCGTACAACCAGCGAATAGGTTCCCCGAGCCCCGTACACCTCAACGTCACCAAAGCAAAGAACGGATTGTCCCTCCTTCAGTTGAGTTTTCATGCGTGCCGCCGTGCTGCGCCAAATCACGCCGCGGATCTGGGAGTGCTCGTCTTTAAGGGTAAAATAGATATGGCCGCTACGCGGCCTGGTTAAATCCGAAACCTCACCTTCGACGCAAATGGAGGGAAATGTGCCTTCAAGGATCGCCTTGATATGCCCTGTCAATTCACTGACAGAAACTGGTCGTGGTGGGGCAGAACTCAACGCATGTTCCTTCAATCAGTGGTTTTGTTGGTGGCGTGGCAATCAATGGGGCGTGAGTCACTGTTGTGACAGGCGATCTGCTAATGTCGAGGAAATGCGCCATTCCGACTTGGATGCCATGTTTCCTGTTCAAGCAGTTGTCAGTGCTCCCAGGTTCCACTGAATACTTCAACTGCTGGTCCCGTCATCATCACGTGGTTATCTGATTCATTCCACTCGAGGACAAGATCACCACCGAGCAAGTGATTGGTAATTCTTCGTTCCGTGCGTTGTGTCAAAACACCAGCAACACAAACAGCCGATGCGCCGGTACCGCAGGCCCACGTTTCACCGGATCCACGCTCCCAGGTGCGTTGTCGCACCTCGGTAGGGGAAATCACTTCGACAAACTCGATGTTGGTCCGGTTCGGGAAGCGTGGGTCACATTCGATTTGAGGGCCAATCTGGAGAACTAGTTCGTCACTCGCCTCTTCCACGAAAACGATGCAGTGTGGGTTCCCCATGGATACACAGGTTGCTTTGAACGGACGCCCGGCGAATTCCACGTTCAGATCAATAACGTGACCAGTTGTCAGCAGAGTCGTGGGGATCTTCGGAGCCTCGAGTTCGGGAACTCCCATATCAACTGTGACTTGTGCAACTTTTTGGTCCCCGTTCAGATGCAAGTCGATCCCCAGTGTTCCTGCACCCGTCTCGATTGTCAGTGAGGGTTTCCGTGCGATTCCGTGATCATGCACATATTTAGCGACACAGCGGATGCCGTTACCACACATTTCTGATTCGCTACCATCCGCATTGAACATCTGCATGCGCGCATCAGCGACCTCGCTTGGCCGAATCAGAATCAAACCATCTGCCCCAACACCGAAATGGCGGTGAGAGATTTTACGTGCCAGTTCAGGGAGTTCGGGTGGGGGCTCATTCGAGAAGCAATCGACGTAAACGTAGTCATTGCCAGCACCGTGCATTTTTGTGAATTTCATGCCGCTCATGTTACCTTGATTTGCTGTAATTTGGAACCAAAGCAAAATGCTCCTGAGATCACAGTAGCAGACTCAATACAGGAAATACGCCGGTTTGCGAAAAGATAAAATCAGTGAGGCGTGGGTTATCGATTCATGAAATGAACAGGGTGTGTTGGCGACTGGATTTCTGAGCT
>JAPOKD010000981.1 GCA_029977825.1 Planctomycetota bacterium
ATCAGATGAAACAAAACGCGGAGGGAATTGGTTCTTGTTCGAACGCAATAATGACCATCAGAAGATTGCCGAAACCATCGCTCCCGCCGTTTTTGGGATCCGCATCGAATGTGCGCAATGCCACGACCACATGTTGGTGGACGAGATCAAGCAATCGCATTACTGGGGCCTGGTTGCCTTTTTTAATCGTGGGAAGAATGAAAATGGAAAAGCCGGCCCGGAGGTTTCAGAAAGTGCCATCGGTGGATTTTCTGAGTTCGCCGATCTGTTAGGAGATAGCAAGCCAAATCGTTTGGCCTTTCTTGAGGTTGATACGGTCAAGGAGGAGCGGCCCGGCAAAGATGAAAAACAAACCGAGTCGGATGATCTTTATAAAGCAGGAGCACTTGAGCACTCACCCCGCGTGCCAAGGTTCTCGCGTCGCGAAAAGTTTGTGACCGAGGTGGTTCGCGATCACCCACGCGTGGCTCGCGCGCTTGTCAATCGCGTCTGGGCTTTATTGATGGGGCGTGGAATCGTTCATCCGTATGACGAGATGGACAGTGTGCATGAACCCAGCCATCCAGAATTGCTCGACTGGTTGTCTCAGGATTTCAGGGACAGTGGTTACAACGTGCGCCGTCTGATCCGTGCGATTGTTGCCAGCGATGCCTACCGACTTGCATCGCGTCGGCCAGAGGGCGTCGATGACCCTGCTATCTTTGCATATTATTTGGAACGCTCATTGACGGGGGAGCAGTTGGCGAGATCGGCAACCATTGCACTGTTGGGAGAAGTACGGGATGACATGGGGCTGAACGCTGCGTTTCGCCAGTATTTCCCCGAACTGTTGCCGGACCAGCAGGTGGCAAACGTGAAAGAGTCCTTGTTTCTCAGCAATGGCCAGGCATTGCAGGATTTACTGATGTCCAGTAATCAACCCCAGCACCTGATTCCACGGTTGGTAGAATTGGATACTGATGCCGAGCAGATAAAACTTTTGTTTCAGGTCATATTTGCAAGGTTGCCCGATGCTGAGGAGAAAGCTGCGGTACAGGCCTATCTCAGGAAACGAGGTGGGACTGCAGATGCCCTTCGGCAAGTGGCGTGGTCGATGTTGACAAGTGCGGAATTCAGATACAACCACTAGGCGATTTTGGCAACCGATGAATGAGTGTCAGTACCCATCCCGTCACGATAACCCACGTCAGGGTCATGTGATGCAGCAAAGTTGCGGCAGCGCTGAGCATACGCTGCATCGTCGCTTGTTTCTTCAGGGAACGATGGCCGCTGGTGCCGCTTCAACGGGCAGTTTCAGTGGACTGTTTTCAGTTCCTGCTTTAGCTGATGTCGCGAAAAAATCAGGCAAGAAATGTATTCTGCTGTGGTTGTGTGGCGCGCCAAGCCAATTCGAAACCTGGGATCCCAAGCCTGGTACCGAAACCGGTGGGCCGTTTCCAGCGATTCCTACCTGTCTGCCGGGGATTAAGGTGAGTTCATTGATGCCGCAATGTGCGTCAATCATGGACAAGCTGGCTGTGGTTCGAAGCATGCGGACAGAGCCGGGTGAGCATTTTCAGGGGATCGATGCTCTTACGCGAGGTGACAAACCACGGCCACCGTTCACGCGGCCGATCCTCGGTTCGGTGATTGCTCAGCAGCTAGGCCAGTTGGATAGCCCCGTACCGCAGTTCGTTCTGCTTGATCCCTGCCCTGAAGGAAACGAGTTTAAACAATTCAAAGCTGGCAATTGGGCCGGTTGGTTGGGGGCGGAGTATGGTCCTATCCGAGCGGGGGGGGATTATGCCATCCCCAATATCGATCGCTTGTCGGAAATCAACGAGGTCGATCACGCAGACCGTGAAGCGTTGCGACAGTTCCTGAGTCGCAAGTTCGAGAACGATCAACGAAGTGAGGCTGCTGCCTCACACAACGCGGCATTCAATCGAGTCAGTGGGCTGATGAGTTGCGCCCCACTGTTTGATCTCAATCAACTGCCGGAAAAAGATCGGCAACGTTATGGAGGTGGGGCCTTCGCTCAGCATGCGTTGCAGGCGCGGCATTTGATCGAAAATGGATCCACCTTTGTGATGGTCGCCAATGGCATG
>JAPOKD010000760.1 GCA_029977825.1 Planctomycetota bacterium
ATCGCGAGGGAGAAGCCGGACTAACGAGGCTTGTGCAATCGGAAGACTTTTAGTCGTGCGTCAGTAACGATCACCGTCAACCATCTCAACCGCGACCTCAGGCCGGACGTTGAACAGCGCGAAAAAACCCGGCTCGCGAGGCCAGGCGTACGCTGTTCACGGGTCGGTGGTGCGACGGTTGCTTCAGTTGAAAATGGCCGTGCTCAGGCGGTGGCCTTTGACGAGGCACTCCCCTGCCGCCTGCAGCGTTCGGAGCAATACTTCACCTCATCCCAGCATCGCTGCCATTTCCGTCGCCAACTGAACGGCCGCCCGCAGACCCGGCATTTCTTACTGGGTAATGCGTTTTTCTTCTTACCAACCAAGTAACTTTTCCTTCTTGCCTCCGAGCAAACACAAGGTTCAGAGCACGCGACCAGTACATCGAAGTCGGTAGTGATCAAAGATATGATTGCCCTCCGCCAAGTGCCGGAGAAGGAAATTGGCGGTTGTAATTACTGCGAGATCTCGAAAAAACGGGGAAAAACAGGCTAAACAAGGGTTTAGATCAGGCCGTTTAATTGGGATTTAGGGCCCCAAATTGTCGCGGAATCAAATTGCAGCATCCCTGCTGGTTGCACATCCTGCGACGACTAGCAAAGATGGGGGGAATTGACGTAATTCCACCTTTCAACACGAGAGAGACAGATGAACACTTTGCGTGGATTAATCACAGGATGCATGGCTGTGGCCATGCTGTCGTTCGCTGCCCCAACAGAGGCAGAGGCGGGTTGCTTCGGCTTTTTGAGTCGCTGCTGTGCCCCCGTGGATTGCTGCGAGCCAGCTTGCTGCGAGCCACCTCCACCAGTTGCCGTGACATGGTGCATCAAAGATCCTTGCACCTGCTGCAGCTACGAAGTCACTGCATGCGTTCCTGCATGCTGTGCCGAAGCAGGCCCAGCATTGGTTTGCTGCCGCCCGGGCATCTTTGGTCGAAAAATCATGACATTCAGCTTCGGTGATTGTGGCCACACAGTGGACGTGGTCATCACCGCCCATGGTCGCACGATCGTCCGAGACTGATTGTTTGCGTCTGATCAGGTTCAAATGAACCCGACGCACCCACTCCCTCATCAAATTGATAGCCTGTTCCCCCGCCTTGGGAGAACAGGCTTTTTTCGTTTTAAGCTGCCTGCCTGTTCCATCAACCCGGCTCGCAACATTGAAAAATGGGGTGCGAACTGGCAGTTTGCACTGAAAGCTGCCCCCGTGTGATTTGTTTGCATCAAGAGTCGCCACGTTCAACGGCGAATCACGGATCAGATGCCGTTTCTGAACAGGACACCTCTAAACAACGGGAAAGAGTTTCCGTTGACCGAACTTCGCAAAACCCGATAGTATCGTGCGCAGACGCCCCCCTGCCTTTCTGACAGGAGTCGTCTGCAACAATACCTGACAGTGCATTCAAGGAAGAACAGGATGTCAGTAATCGATTCACGATTGGTGAAGACAACGACAACTAGGCGACACGGATCAACGCTTCGATCCCGTGAACCATGGTCTTTTGAATACACGAATCGCGCATGCACGGGCTTGTCGGTGTTGTTCTGTTTCGTCGTATTGATTTGCACGTTCAATGTTTGCACGTTCAATGCAAGACTGGAAGCCGCTCCACCCAGCACCTCTGGTACCACAGCAGTTCCAGGTGTGGATATGGTACGGAAACCTATCTCCCGTCTGTCGCCGGGCACCGCAGTGAAGAATCCACAGAAAACTGGATTCTCGAATGTGGTGACCATCGCCATGCCCAGATTGGCAGCAGGTGAGATCGACAGCCTGCCCGAATATGCCAAGCAGTATGCGGGCATGTTTCATTTCACAGCACTTGCCAATGTCCGAACGGTAACCACCGGCAATCGCACCGATTACCTGCTGGACCGCTTTGGAGTTGGGATTTCAATGAAGATCAATGGCCAGCTGATCGTGGTCACGCCGGGTACCGCAAATCAACTGGGACTCAAACTGGGAATGATCGAACGCGGCATTCTCAAGGGTAACGAAAAAGACCTGAATGGAATCACACAGGTCGCGCGCACGAGCCGTATGATCATTTTCGATGTACCAACCAACATGCTTGTCGACGATAAACACAAAAAACAAATTCTACGTTACTTTGTCTGGGCATCACCAGCTTCAGGGAAACTTGGCATTCTGGTTTGGGCATTGAATGACACGAAGAGTGACCGCTACACGATTGCATGCAACAACATGCAACTGCTACCGCCCAACTACACCGAAGATCGCGCCATCCATGTGTCCAAGGGGCCCCTGTTGTCAAACATTCCCACAGCCAACCGGTTTGCCCTCGTTAAAATCCCTCAAGGAACGGCAGTTCCCTTCTCACCGAAAATGCGAACCGTGGCAACCCTGAAAACCCTCAACGTTGAGAATCTGCACACCATGATGGCAGGGGTCAGCGAATCGCTGGCGATGGTGCCTGACCCACAACAAGCCAGTATCCAGCCTGCAACTCGGAAATAACCAACCCAAGTTCCATCTTCAGTACCCCACCGCGGACGACAAAAACGCTAGAATCAGCGCACAAGCTCTAAGCAGGATCAGCAGCGTGAACCACTCGCATCTGACTGTGTAAAGAATGGAAGCTTCGATCGTACACTTCATCAAGTACACGGAGAGCAGAGGTCATCAATGCGAACACTCGCGGTTGGCGATATACATGGCTGTTACCACGCTCTGAAGACACTCGAAGCGTTTGCAGAATTTCAGCCGGAAGACCACATCATCACCTTGGGTGATCACATCCACCGTGGACCGGATTCCCGCTCGGTGATTGAATGGTTGCTTGAACGCCGCGGGAACGGACGTTTGACTGCCTTACGCGGCAACCACGAATGCATGTTTCAGGCTGCCATCACATCAGAACTAGATCGTGAGACATGGCTTGGCTTTGGTGGTGACCAGATGCTGGCTTCCTACCAAGCACAAAGCATCAATCAAATACCAACCGAGCATCGTGAATTCTTGCAGAGCGGGCTGCAAGATTTCTACGAAAACGATACTCATTTTTGTGTCCATGCAAACGCCCGTGAAGATCTGGCACTCGAGGATCAGCCTGAACGCATGTTGTTTTGGAAAAAGTTTGTCGATGTCAAACCCCATCGATCCGGAAAGGTCATGGTTTGCGGACATACACCGCAAAGAAATGGCTATCCCAAGGACCTTGGGCACGCGATCTGCATCGACACGGCCGCCGCACGGCAAGGTTGGCTGACCTGCTTGGACCTTGATTCCAGGTATTGCTGGCAGGCGAGCGAAACAGGAAAAACGCGAGCTTTTTCGCTGGACGCAAGTGATCGAATTGCAATGTAAATCCAATGACAATCCTCACTCGCAGCCAGCAACAAACGTGACTCTTCCTACTCG
>JAPOKD010000732.1 GCA_029977825.1 Planctomycetota bacterium
ACAAACACGTTGGACAATGGGAGATCTTCTCTCGTGATCTCTTTCTGCCACGGTTCCTGACCACCACTCCAATGCCCACCCTGCGGGCTACCTCCCGCGTGATTGATATACTGCCCGTGTTTGAAGCCCATGCTACTGCCACCGGCCAGCACGAGCGGATAATTTCGGGACAGATGAAAAGCGCTGGATGCTGAACCGTACAACAGCAAGGTATTATCCAGCATACTGCCATCACCAGCCGGCTCAGGGGTGTCACGCAACTTTTTGGCGAACCGCGCAAACTCTTCATTCAAGAACTGGCAATAGATTCCAAAGTTCTTCCAGCCATTTTCCTTCTTGGTATCATGCGAAAGAGCGTGTGACAAATTAAATCCAACCGCTCGCGCCAGATAGTCACTTTGGCCGACCCCATTTTCACGACCGATCTGATAGGTGGCGACACGAGTCGAGTCTGTTTGATACGCGAGATAGATCAGCTCAAACATGGTTTGCAGATACAGACGCGGATCACTCGGACTGACTTCAAGATTGAGGTGATCAACATTCACGGTTGGCAGCGGTGTGTTGATCCAACGCTTCGCTTTTTCAACCTTGAGCTCCGTCTGTCGGACAGCCTCAAGATATTCATCGAGCCGCTGTTTGTCGTGTGCCGACAGTCCGCTTCTCAGTGACCGGGCATCTGCCAATAACTGATCGAGAGCGTTTTTACTGAACGCCAAACGCTTTGCAGCATCCTCATCAGTCTTCACGAATAGCATGTCGAAGATCTGCTTTGGCCGGTGCTGTGCGGGGATAGCACGTCCGTTCCGGTCAAACGACAGGGTATGAGCTCCACGAGCGGTGCCGGTTCCGCCATCCGTTGACATGACCAAGGACGAAAAACGAGTTTGACTGCCGACATGAGAAGCATATACCTGGTCGAGCGAAATGGTGTTCTTGTAGTCCATATCGCCGCCACCGGTTGCTGCGGCTGTCAAGAACTGGTCCGCATTGTTATGACCATGCACAATACGACCATGAGGATGAGAGAACCCAGAGAGCACGGTCATTTGAGGTCGCAAAGATGCCAAATGCTCAAAACATTTTGTGAACTGAAAGTCGCTGCCGTTTCCGTGCGGAAACCAGGACCAATCCTGATAAGCCGGATCTTCCGCCAGCGGCATGGGAACTCCATCCGGAAAGTAGAAGCACCCCAACCGGCGAGGATTCTCCACACGCTCACGTGCGACCCCGGTGGAAGCAAGCAAGGGCAATGACAACGCGATACCGGCCCCGCGTAAAAAACGTCGGCGGTCCAATGTGTTCAATTTAGTAGCGATGGCCAATTGCCCTTTCAATTGTGGTGTCGTTGTCCTGGTACTGCACTAACCGAATTGGAAAATATAAACATGCCATTCCGGGCTACAAAGCAGCGACCGGGCGAGCAATGGTTCAAGGATTACGAAACAATGGGCTGCAGACAATCAATTCAACCAAATCAGCAAGTCCATCACCCTTTTTTCGGAGAGCGGAAGCAATCTGATCGATGGTGGAGTGATCCGCAAAGGTCAACGGTCTGCCAACGGCATAAGCTGACATTTTATAGGCAACTGCACGCACGAACTGATCCTGTCTGTTTTTCAATAGAAATCTCTTCAATCCATCCATTCCATTCAACTCCTGATCGTTGAAAAGTCGACTGGAAGCATCCACAGGCTTGCCGTCTATCTGATTCCTCCAACGGCCCAGCGCGTCATAGTTCTCGAATGCAATTCCCCAAGGATCAATCTTCGCATGACAAGACATGCAAGCAGCCTGATTGCGATGATCGGCCAGTTGTTCCTTCAAACTAAGCTTAGCGATCTCAGGGTCTGCTAAATCGATTTCCGGCACGGCCGGTGGCGGAGGAGGGGGTGGATCGTTGAGTATTTTTTCCAGCAACCAGATTCCTCGTTTCAATGGATGTGAATCATCGCCTGCCGAATTCATCGTCAGCAGCCCGGCTTGCGTGAGGACGCCACCGCGTCGCTGATTCAAGTCAATCGGAACTCTGCGAAAATGATTGCCCGACACACCCTGAATGCCGTAGTGCCGTGCCAACTCTTCATTCACCACTGCAAAATCAGAGTGGATAAAATCGAGAACACTGCCATTTGACTTCAACAACTCCCGAAAGAAAGCCACTGGTTCAAACGCCATGGCCTCTTTCAAGGCGGAGGTGAACTGGGGCCTCGTTTTGCGATCAATTTCCAGATACTGCAATGTATGCAGCCCCAGCCATTGTTGCACAAACTGTGTTGAGAAACGCTCAGCCCGCGGATCTTCCAACATTCGCGTTACCTGCTGAGCCAGGACCTCGTCGTCTCCAAGTTTCCGACTTAACGCCAGTGTTAATAATTCTTGATCTGGCACACTACACCACAGGAACATCGCCAACCGCGTTGCCAGGTCAACATCCGTGAGCAGACGATTCTCGTGTAAAGATTCCTGCTGTTCAGTCTGCTGACCCTGCCTCAGGTACAGGAAGTGAGGTGATGACAGGACGGATGCTAGCACTTCAATCACCGCCTCTTCCAGACAATCACAATTTGGACGGATCGATTGGTAGAAATCCATCTTCAATTCAATTTCTTCTTCGGCAACATCGCGTCTCCATGCCTTTCGCATGAACGTAGATACGACGTCGCGAACGTAAGGAAGTTCATCACCATCATCCTCGCGCTCAGGCAGGATATTCGTGTAGGACTTTGGTGGCCAGACGTCGTACACGGGCGTCGAGACCTGCACATGATCAATGTGTATGTCGCCCTGCGATACCGAACTGTTGTAGAACCGTATGTATTCAGATGGGCTCGGCATCTCACCCATTTTCGTTACGTTCCGCACAGAGTTGCGAGGATAAATCTCGCCCAGTGGCACCTCCCACTCGTAAACAAGAGGCTGACCGGGATCTGCAACGATCTCGGTATCTTTTGAACTGACTCGCAGCAAAGCCCGACCCTCGTTACTCGCCCTCCATCCAAACTGCAATTGCAAACTTGGTATCTGCTCACCCGCAGTCGGCCCCCGGGAAGCACGCACCCTAACTCGCATCATGCCCTCACTGGGAATCTGGTCTCCCAGTTCAATGATCAAACCCTGCCCCCGTGGCACCACGGCAACGTCAGCGAAATCCGCAGGAAGGGAGCCCATTTCTGCAACCGGGCGATGTGCATACTTGGCACCGTAATAAGCCCAACTCGATCTGGCGGTGTGCCCCGTCTCTTGATTTTTAAAGTAGGTGCCACCATGAGGTTGCTTGAAACTCGCTTTCAGACGCTCCAGTTCCTGTTCGAGCTTGGCGGGATCATCAACGAATTTCTCTCGAGCCTTCTCAAGTTGTTCTTTCTGCTTGGGCCACTCAATCGCTGATGCCTGCTTCATGGAAACGGACCAGTGCAAAGATTGGGGGCGATCGCCTGCAGGCATCGCTCGGCTCAGTGCTTTCCTGGCAATCACTCGATACGTATCAAGTTGCATGCTGGTAATGTGCAACAATTCGGAACTGTTCTGGAAACCATCCTCGGATGCGGC
>JAPOKD010000350.1 GCA_029977825.1 Planctomycetota bacterium
TGCTCCTGATCGTGAAACCTGCCAGGTTCGCAGGGCGCGAACAAACACCCCGCTGCAATCATTGGTGCTAATGAATGATGTTCAGTTTGTTGAAGCAGCCAGAAAGCTTGCTGAACGTGTACTTCTGGAAGGAGGCTCCACACCAGCCGAACGGTTTGTATTTGCCTTCCGCACAACCACGTCCAGATTCCCAGAATCATACGAGCGGGATTCACTGATACTTCTGCACAAGGAGTACCTTGAAGAATTCCAAAGCAAACCTGAGAACGCCGAAAAACTATTGTCGGCTGGCGAATCTCCTCGTGACACAGATTTGCCCGTAGCGGATCTCGCTGCATGGACCATGGTTTGTCATCTACTTTTGAATCTTAGTGAAACTGTAACTCAGAACTGAAATCATCATGAATCCGCTTCGCGAATCCAAACTGATTGAAACAAGGCGTCACTTTTTCGGTCGTGCCGCTGGGGGAATCGGCACCGCCGCCCTCGCGTCTCTCTTGAACGAGAACGCCAGCGCGACAACATCCGCCGGCGACACGAAAAAGCAAGCAGGTGGTATTCCGGGTGTACCTCACTTCCCAGCCAAAGCAAAGCGGGTCATCTATCTGTTCATGTCGGGCGCCCCCAGCCAACTGGACATGTGGGACTACAAACCCAAGATGAATGATTGGTATGACAAGGACCTGCCCGACTCCATTCGCAATGGACAACGCATCACCACGATGACTTCGGGGCAAAAGCGTTTTCCCATTGCGCCGTCAACATTCAAGTTTTCCCAGCACGGAAAAGAAGGGGTGTGGATCAGCGAATTGTTACCGCACACTGCAAAAGTTGTCGATGACCTGGCAGTCATCAAGACGGTGAACACCGAAGCGATTAACCACGATCCGGCGATCACATACATTCAGACGGGCAGTCAACTGCCGGGGCGTCCCAGCACCGGAGCCTGGCTGTCGTACGGCTTGGGCAGCATGAATGAAAACCTGCCCTGTTTTGTTGTCCTTCATTCAACCGTGAATGGGGGCTTCGGTGGGCAGGCCCTCTACGCGCGGCTTTGGGGTGCCGGCTTTCTGTCTACACGTCATCAGGGGGTCAGTCTCCGATCCACCGGTGATCCAGTTCTCTATCTGTCCAATCCGGAAGGCATGAGCGAAGGCATGCGACGGCGGATGCTGGATGAATTGGCCAACTTGAACCGTCACCGCTACGAGGAAGTGGGTGACCCGGAAATCCAATCACGCATCGCCCAGTACGAGATGGCTTATCGGATGCAAACCTCAGTGCCTGAGTTAGCTGATATTTCCGATGAACCACAACATGTTCTGGACATGTATGGCCCCGAGGTGAAGACACCCGGGACTTTCGCTGCCAATTGCCTGTTGGCTCGCCGCATGGCAGAACGTGGCGTGCGATTCACGCAAGTCTTCATTCGCCAATGGGACCAGCATGGAAATCTCCCCAACGATATTCGCCGGCAATGTGGCATCATCGACCAACCCTGCGCCGGTCTGCTAAACGATCTCAAGCAGCGTGGCATGCTTGATGATACCCTCGTAATCTGGGGCGGAGAATTTGGCCGAACGATCTATTGCCAAGGTGGCTTGACGAAAACCAATTACGGTCGTGACCATCATCCACGTTGCTACACCAAATGGATGGCAGGTGGCGGTGTCAAGCCTGGCATTGTCTACGGCGAAACCGATGATTTCAGCTACAACGTTATCGACAAGCCGGTTCACATTCATGATCTGAACGCGACCATGCTGCATTGCCTTGGCATCAACCACGAGCAACTCACCTACAGACACCAGGGACGAGACTTCAGGTTGACCGACGTTCACGGAAAAGTCGTACATGATTTGCTGGCTTAGCCAGCGGCTACGATCCGCTTGTTTCCGCAGCCCAGCTCGTGATCTGCCACACGCATGCGCGCAACGGTTTTGACATAACGCAGCCGATTGCGAACAATTGGAAGCGTTGTAAGTGCGCAGATAATTTTTCGATTATTTTCATGATTCGCGCTGCCAACTCAATGCGACAGGCACTTGGCTACCCACTGCGAACTGCACCAATATCTGCCGGCAACACTTACCTTTACCAACCTTACAGAGGTTGGCGGAATATATTCCCAACTACAAAAAGCTGACCCCATGCGATCCTTGACCATCATTGCATCGATCCTCATCGCAACGACAAGCCTCGCCGCTCAAACACAAGTTGAAAACAGCGTTTCAGGACCATTAAGAACCGGCTCCAGCGTCGTATACACGGGCATGGTGAACCTACCAGCGGAAGGCCTTTGGCAGACACAAAACCTTGGAAACGCAGAATCCGTCAGGGAGCTTTACCTCGTTCCCTCGAGCACATGGCGTGCCAGACAACTGGGAAAACGCGTTTACGCAGTTTTAGAGAAGGACGCAATCGCTGCCGGCGGATGGCACATTCGGGAAGGGTACTACAACTGCAAACAGTTTGCAGTTGAGGGTACTGGCCGCGGTCCTTCAACAATGAAAGAACTGGCGGCTTTTGAGAAGTCAAAAGAAAGCCGCCCTTCATGGAGTCAGGTGTCCCAAAGAGCCCAGAAGCTGATTGACTTCTTTGACAAGGCTCCTACAGGACGGGTGATCCACTTGATTCCTGATGTCAAGTTTGACTTCGTAAAAGAACCACTTCGACCGCATGAAATCGAGCGTGCGAGGAACGGATACCGCCCGCCTGTCCGCTGGAGCGTTCCCAAGGAAAAGCGTCAGCTTCTGGCATTCGAAATTCGTCCGTTGGTAGACGATGGAAAACACTGGATTCTTTACACCGATGGGTCATCCGAACGCGTACTGATCGACAACGCCTTGCTTGAAAAGACGAGGCAGAAAATTTCTCCGTTGATCAGCAAACAGGAACGTAAAACAGCAAATGAACGAAGAACAATTCCCTACACAGTCGTCGCTTTAACAGACCAGCAGAGTGCCGCAAAGCTGAATATTGAAATCCACAACCATGTCTTGAACGAATCGCAAAAAATCGGTTGGTCACTCAACACTGCCAAACAGAACCTGCAAGGCCCACACGCGGCACTTATGGAAGCACGCTTGACAAGTTGGGTGCCCTACATGCGTCAAGACGCCGCTAACATCCTGCGAAATTGGAGCAACGGTTCAAACATTGGTCCGATCAATAACCGAAGGGGTCGCACCACTTCCGCCTTTTCAATTCTGGGAGGGCGTGCCGCCGTTGAAGAGACCCTGCAACTGCAGGTTCTCAACACGACACAAGTTCTGTCAGAAGAATTGCCGACGGACAACAAGCCCATCGATATCAACTCTGTTGCAGGTGTCCAAGTCCAATCCCACCCTTTCAAGAAAATGCTGGCTGGCAAAACTGGAGGGCACTTGGAGCTTGCGAACTACGCTCCCCACGATCGATTTTTCGTTTACCTGGGCAAACCCACAACTCTGGACAGAATGTTGGACGCAGGTGCCCCCTTCATCGCCTCGGTTGGCTCTGCCTTAACAGGTAATGCGTTGAACTATGGGCTTGAGAGTCGCTATCTCAAGCGACTTGGAATGGAACGAGCACAACTCGATGCGATACTGAAATCAGGGCTTGTGCGGGAAATGGCACTGTTTTGCCCGGATCTTTTCTTCATCGATGGGACTGATTTAACGGTCATTGCCAAAGTCGAACAACCAGGACTGCTCAACGGTCTCTTCCAACTACTGAACCCTCAAGGAGAACTGTCTGATGGGATCATGGAGATGCCGGGTCAAGACAAGCCGGCATTTGTGGCACTTCGAGGCAACCTGCTATTTCTTTCAACCAATCGAAGTGAGTTGGAAACATCACTGAAATTACAGGCAACCGATGGCAAGCACAGCTTGGGCGAGAGCGATGAGTTCCGCTACATGCTGACGAAACTGGGTATCACTGACAAAACAAGATGCTACGCCTACTTTTCGGACCCCTTCGTGCGACGTCTGGTTGGCCCTGAGGTCAAGATCGGTCAATTGCGGCGAGTCCTGGCCAAGAGACAGATGGAAGCTTTAACGGCACGCGGCATGTTGGCACGCATTGATGATCCGCAATCGGATCTGGAATTCGAGCAATTGACAACCAATGGGTATCTCCCGGAGGACTGGGCAAGCCAGGATTACCATTTCGATCAAAGTGGGATAGTCCATTCCAAAGTTTATGGAACGCTGGACAACATGCAGACGCTGATCGACACACCGGTTAACACCATCACCGCCCAGGAAGCAAAAGCTTATGCAGAATACCTCAGAAACTATTCCAACTACTGGCGACGTTTCTTTGACCCCATTGCTATCCGTCTGGATGAAGCAGCTCCCCAGCAGTTGGAAGTTTCGACGTTCATTCTGCCCCTTGTAGACAACAGCATCTACAACGCCCTGCGTATGGCCCTGGAAACGGATCGCACAGCGAGCACACTTGATGTACCAGACATCACCCCGACCCCCGTCGTCAAGCTTTCTTTGAACCTGTCGGAAATGACTTGGCAAACCATTGCAGAAACGTTTTCAGAGTTATTCACGCGTTATACGGGCACCAATGCTGCTGTACTCGATGATCTTGGTCCCAGCATGCACCTTGCAATCTTTGATTCTGACCCGATCATCGCGTTGGGAAGCGGTGACGTGTTCGGAGCGTTCGGGTCATCCATGAGCGGAATGGACACGGACATGGCAATGATACCGATCGCATTATCGATGTTCACACGACCCTGCAGTATTTTCATTGAAACACGAAATCCCGAAAGAACTGCGCAACTACTTCGGCAGGCAGCGACAGCCTTCGGTACAGAGCAAAATAGAGTCGATGAGTTCAGTGCACAGATCTTTCAGGTAGGTGATGAGCAAAAATGGGTCTGGATGTTAGACATCATGGGAATGCTCAAACTGCGTTATGGAATTGAGATTGTTGACGACTACATCGTGGTCCGAAATATTCCCTGGTCGACTAAGGAGAAGATTATCCAAGTCGAATCATCAGAATTGAACGCAGCTTCACTGCTGGTCAATCCCGGATCGTGCGTTGAGCAAATGCCTGGGCTATTTGCGGCCGCCTCGGATGCCAATTCCCGTGTGGCAATGTCGGGTTTAGCACGTCTGATGCCATTCATGATCGGGAAAAACATCCGTGTTGAGGAAGCCATGAAAGAACATCAAAGATTGTTCGGATTTTTTCCAAAGACTGTTTTGGGAGATCGCCTGGAATGGAAACACCAACACCTTGTCAGTACCGACTATGGTGAGCCTTTGCGGCAACGCCAACCGGTTTTCGATCCCCAAAAACCCTTCGGTTTGATGAATCAAATTGACTTCATTCGCCTTGAGATGCAATTTGAGAACGATGGCTTGCGCAGTTCCATCCGCTGGCGTTTGCGTCAACCCAACAACTAGCTTCTACGCTGTCGCGGGCAACTGTCATTGAAATTCAGTCAGGGATCTCGGCGAGATCATCAGTTTCGGTCACAATGACTGGGTGGAACGCTCCTTCCTATTTGCCCGACTGAACTGGACTAACTGAAATTGATGGACGAAATCGTCTACTACGATCGCTATCTTGAGCGGGAATGTCTCGAAAAAGTCTACGGGGACAACTTTCTAAGATGGACCTATGGCACGCTTGGCGGGCGGATAGCACTGGCAACGATGGTGAAACGGGCATGGTTTTCCCACTGGTATGGATGGCGGATGGACCGAGCCAAATCGGCAGAAAAAATCTGGCCATTCCTGAAAGAGTATGAACTCGATGCTGCTGAATTCAGATTGCCGGTCAGTGAATTCAAAAACTTCAATGAGTTTTTTTACCGACAACTGAATCCCGAAGCACGCCCGATTGATTCGGCAGCAGATAGTGTCGTTTTCCCTGCTGATGGGCGACACCTGTGCATTCCCGACATTTCCCAATCCGACGGATTGTTTGTAAAAGGTGAAATGTTCAGCCTTGCTGACCTGCTTGGTAATGCAGAACTTGCAGAACGTTATGCTTCTGGCAGCCTTGTTCTCTCAAGACTTTGTCCGGTCGATTATCACCGCTTTCACTTTCCTGTTACCGGTGTCACCGGCGCGGCTAACCTGTTGAATGGGCCTCTGTTTTCGGTCAATCCGATCGCACTGGTGCAAAACATTCAAATTCTGGCCAGAAATAAACGATGCCTGACACGGCTACAGACAA
>JAPOKD010000830.1 GCA_029977825.1 Planctomycetota bacterium
AATCCCCATTCATGCGATTTCTGGTGATGTAAAGTTTCCCTGGTTCGCACGATTGTAGTTGTGGAAACGCATGTATCCGGCCCCGTTCAGACAAGAGTTGACTGACTTGTGCAAAAGGGAGGGCTTTGCTCGGGGGACATATTAATGAATGGCGGCGAGCTTGGCGGCTAACACCCAACCTAGAAGAGCGTGTAGATAAAGGGGGCGGCGCCCGTGGCTCCGAGGGTCACAAGCAAGCCAATCAAGCCAAACACCAAAAGGATGGGGATGAGCCACCACTTTTTGTTTTCCGTAACAAAAATCGCAAATTCCTGCACAAGCGACAATGGTTTGTCGTCGCCTGCCTGCTCGAACTCGTTTTTTTCTTCGGATGAGGGCATGGTGGGGTTCCATTTCGTTTGGCTAGATCGCGAACGCATTACGACTGCCGATAGTAGGTGCTGGCACTTGCCGGTTGTTTTTTCTCTTGCCAGTAACTCGTTGAGGACTTGGGGCGCTTCAATTGCAGAGCATCACGTCCAGTGAGGCGAAACGCAAGACTCAATGGAAGGAATAGCCCAAAGTAAATCATGATCATCGACAATTCCCCCACTAGAAGTCCAATCGGGCAGGTGATGGCCATTAGTGTTAGGAAGATGGGCTTGAGGCTGGCGGGCCATACAAAACCGGAGAGCGCTAACGTTCCCCCCAGAATGCAAAGCCCCAGAATAATCTGCATGCTGCCACCCCAGATCCATCCCAGGGTTGGGAGCATTACGATGCAGACAGCACCGAATTGTCGGAGCTGACCATCAGTAGGCGAGTCATTGAATTCGATCAGTTTCATGTGATTGTCAATCGAGAGGAAATTGTTCCAGATGCTGCTGGCGTTCTGTCGCTGTTGCAATTTTCAACTGCTCTGTTTTCAGCAGCAGGTATTGCCCAATCACCAAGGCATCCATTTCTGTAGTCATGAAACAGCGGAATGCCTGCTGTGGCGTGCACACGATGGGTTCGCCCCGGACATTAAAGCTGGTGTTGATCAGGACGGCGCATCCAGTGAGTTGATGAAATGCTGTCATCAGCTGATGCATTAGCGGATTGCGTGTAGCGTCAATCGTCTGTACGCGAGCCGAATGGTCAACGTGGGTCACTGCTGGAATTGTGGATCGAGGGTAATTCAGCTTGTCGATGCCGAAAGCCTGTTCAGCCTCGGGGGATTGCTCTCTGCGTACCTGCTGCCCAACCGGTGCCACCATCAACATGTAGGGACTCTGGTGAGACGCTTCCAGCTCGAAATAGTCTTGCTTGTGTGACTCAAGCACCATCGGGGCAAATGGACGGAATGATTCACGAAACTTGATCTTCTGGTTCATGACTGACTGCATTTCAGGGCTTCTGGCATCACCAAGAATGCTTCTACCGCCCAGAGCTCGTGGGCCGAATTCCATTCGTCCCTGAAACCAGCCGACGACGTGCTGCTCCGCAATCAACGCGGCGACGGTGTCGCACATTTGCTGGTCTGAGTCGAAGTGCTGAAAAATCGCTTGCTCATTCTCCAGACATTCTCTGATCTGCCCATCAGTGTATTGCGGACCGAGAAAAGATCCTTGTTGGGAATCTTGCGGTTCAGGAACTCGTGGTTGATCAAGTAGTTGGTGCCAGATGAACAGAGCATTACCCAACGCGCCGCCTGCGTCACCCGCAGCTGGCTGTATCCACACATCATCAAAGGGGCTTTCCCGCAGTAGGCGACCATTGCCAACGCAGTTCAGCGCGACACCACCTGCAAGAACGAGGTTGCGACAACCTGTTTGTGCATGAACATGACGTGACATGCGGAGCATGATTTCTTCTGTCACTGATTGAACGGATGCAGCGAGATCCATTTCACGTTGAGTGATCTCTGACTCCGGAGTTCTTGGTGGGCCACCAAAGAGTTGGTTGAACTTTCGTGAGGTCATTGTCAGACCCTGGCAGTAATTGAAGAAGCTCATGTCCATGTGAAAAGAGCCATCTTCCTTGACATCGACCACATAATCCAAAATTTGTGATCGATATATTGGCTGGCCGTAAGGCGCAAGGCCCATTAACTTGTATTCCCCGCTGTTCACGCGAAACCCGGTGTAGTACGTCATGGCCGAGTACAGTAATCCCAGAGAATGTGGGAAGCGAATTTCCTGACTCAACTCGATTTTGTTGCCGCTTCCTGTTCCAAAGCACGCTGTTGACCATTCCCCCACACCATCAAGAGTCAAGATCGCGGCTTCGTCAAAGGGAGACGGAAAAAATGCGCTGGCCGCATGCGATTCGTGATGATCTGTAAAGACGTACCGTCCCGAGTATCGGTGCTCGAGTCCTTTTCCGAGTTCCTTCGGCAGGTGCAGTTTTTGCTTCAGCCACAGCGGAATGGCCTGACGGAATGAACGGTAGCCAGAGGGAGCAAATGCGAGATAAGTTTCGAGTAAACGCTCAAATTTGCTGAGCGGTTTGTCGTAAAACCCGACGTAGTCAAGTTGTTCAGGCTCCAGACCAGCTTCTTGAAGACAATATTGCACCGCTGCTTGTGGAAATTGATAGTCATGTTTTCTGCGTGTGAACCGTTCTTCCTGGGCGGCAGCAACGATTTTTCCATCCACTACCAGAGCGGCAGCGGAGTCGTGGTAGAAGGCCGAGATGCCGAGGATGGCCGTCATGAGTTGCTCGTGTCCGGAGTGGCACCGCGACTGGTGCAAAACGGTTCTATCGTGTTAGAAATTGCATCATCGGTGACAGTTGCTTGTCTCCCCGGTGGGGCACCAGTCTAACGCTTGGACTTGCTCATCACCAAGCCAGAATCATTCGATGTCGCTGCGGAATTACGATAAGGCAGACTGGAAGCAGGGCCATCGTTCTAACGCCGAAGAGTCTGGCAAAAAACACAGGTTGGTTGAGTGTGCTCTGTTTCCGGCTTTTGCTACGCAATGACTGATGATCTCGACACCATCAGTCATTCCAGAAGGTTGAATTTTCTGAGCTTGAATATGTCACGTTCAGGTGGGGAGTAGCGATCGGTTTTTCACCCGCAAAAAGGCTGTCCACGCCACCGATGACCATACCTGAGGTCAACAGCGTGCGTTCTACCGGGTAGGGAGATTTTCTGTCTAGCATCATTGT
>JAPOKD010000968.1 GCA_029977825.1 Planctomycetota bacterium
CACTACCCGCGCATGTACATCTCTCAAGTCCGAGCATCAAACGTCATGTCGTAGACCGCCCTCATGTCGCAGTCCACGACGGTTGCTCCAGTGATGCATGAAATTCCACATACAACTCTCTGACCGCATCTCGATTTTGGTCGAGATCTGCCACCGCCCAGTCAGATGTTGAAATCCTCGGCAAAAAGTAAACATCCACGACACCAGAATCTGAAACCAGATTCATTCCAGAATTCAAGGTTTTGGGGATATGAACATAAATCGGGACAATATCCACTTTGAGATTCGTCGCCAAATGAAAGGCACCACGGTTGAAATGTCCGATCTTGCCGGAACAAATCCGTCCACCCTCGGGTGACAGATAAACCGAATCCCCTGTGACTCGCAGTTTTTGTTCAGCTCTTTGAAAAATAAGGCGCCGCTTGTCGGCATACTTGTAAGGAACAGTCCAGAAAACACCAATCAAATAGCCAATCAATCCGAATGGCAGAAACTTCCTCAGGAATCCACTCAAGAAATAACGCGCTCGCGGCAACGCCAAAGCAGTGACCACAAAAATATCCAAGGTCGCCGTGTGATTGGAAATATAAACTACTTGGGTTGTCGGCAGAGGCTCAGCATGATGTTCAACAATGCGAACTCCACTAAGCCAAACAGCCGCCCGTGCCATTCTGCTGGCGATTCCCTCGCTACAAAAACGCCTTGTCTGAAACAGTGTCAAAACTGAAACCAACAACATTAACGTGGCGCCAACCAAAAGCATGCATGTTCCCATGCAGGCGACAACAACTTTACGAACTGTCCATGGTGACCGCTCGTCAACGGGTTCATTTTCTTGTGCCTGGTCTTTCTCACCCATCAACACGATTCCAACCTGAAGTGAATTAACGAACGCCATAAAACCAAAGCGACGACCCCGTTTACGCATCATTGGCCAAAAAGGCCAATCTCAACCCAATCCTGCATCTTTCAAGGCACGAGGACAAGGCACGAGGACAAGGCACGTACACGCGAAATCACCGCAACGACAGACAGTTCGACGCTACGCTACCAAACCAACTTGACTGGGCCATGACTCATTGCGTCATCAGCTTACCAGAATCACCTTCCATCAATCATCGTTCGTCAACTTCCATTGGTCCACTCGCATCCTCGTCATCCGTAACCAGATTCTCAACATCACAGAATCGCACCAGACGGTGGGAGCATTCATCCCACAATTTTAGTTTAAGCGTGCCGACACTGGATGCCAAAGTGATCACGGGGACCTGCTGCAATACAGGCAATGCGTTATGGCATTTTTCCAGGTAGTAATTAGGGATACGTGGGAACAGATGATGAACATGATGGAATCCAATATTCCCGGTACACCACTGCAACAGGCGGGGCAGTTTGTAATAGGAGCTTCCCTGCAAAGCAGCGTCGGTGTAGTCCCAGTCTTCCGTGCGTGTCCAAAGAACGCTGTCAAACTGGTGCTGAACATAGAAAAGCCAAAAACCTGCTCCCCCTGCTACACCAAGTACAATCGCCTGAATTACCAAATAGGGCACAACCCCAAACAAAGCCATCATCAAACCGACATAGATCACCACAGCAAAATTCATCGTCCAAATGGACCGCTTGAGCTGTGGTGAAGTCGCACGCGTGGGCAACCGCTGCAGCACCACGAAAAACAAAACGGGCACAACGCCGAACAAAAAGAACGGATTCCGCATCATTCTGTACAGGCGTTGTTTCCAGACTGGAGCCCTCAGGAATTCCTCAACGGTCATGGTCCAGACTTCGCCAGGCCCGCGTCCATCAAGATTTCCAGTCTTGGCATGATGATCCGCGTGATCGCGGTGCCATTGCCGAAAAGGCGTGAACACCAGCAAACCACAGAAGAAGCCAACCCAATGGTTGGCTCTCACTGAGGTGAAGAAAACGCCATGGCCGCAGTCATGAAAGATGATAAAAATTCGAATCAGAACAACACCTGCCAGACAAGCCGCCAGCGCAACCAGCCACCGAGACACATCGACGAGGTAATACATCAACCCCCACAAGGCGATGAACAAAACCATTGAGTTCAGCAACTGCCAAATCGCTCTGAAATTTGACGGCGTTTCAAACTCCTGAGCTTGCTGTCTCAGTCCTGCCGGAGCCGTCAGATGCGCACGTTGGATCGTCCCTATTGCTGACATCATCTCATCCCTGACTCG
>JAPOKD010000026.1 GCA_029977825.1 Planctomycetota bacterium
CTGCTTGAATCGCACTAGACGCATTGACACTCGGAAGTGGCTTTTCAGTCGTGTAGTCTGGCCCGATTGTAGAAAAAAGCAAACAGGAATTTTATGTCGGCGATTTATGAGCTACTTGATGATTACCTTCAGGAGTATGACAGGCATAAGAGTGAAACAGAATTCAATGCATTGAACCAGGCAAGTAATCGGCTCGACCGTGCTATGCAGGAAGAGACACTGACAGCTCGTTTGCAAGGTTTGAGAGAAGCCACGGAAATGTCAAAAAAGTTGGCAGACCGTCAAGTCTCTCTCGTCTTCGATTTCTATCTGGCCAGTGAGTTGATCGGGTCCGCCAATGATATGGTTGAGGGGTTGAAGGTGGTGCGTCCTGCAGCAATGGAGTCCCGGTTAGTCGATTATGATCTGAAGTCCCAGCGGATTGGTTTGAATAATCTGTTAGCGAACGCTTACGCCTTGGTTGATCCCTTGGGTTTTGGAGGTGAAATCGGTGATGTGGGGGCCATCGTAGAGGCATCACCGCTGACTGATAACGAAGACTTGTGCGTCGGGCTGGCCGCTCAGTATGAAGTTCAGATGGCCAGCGGGAATTACGCTGCCGCAAGACAAATACGAGACGAAATCTGGGCTCATGCCCGAATTTTGGAAAATCCTCTCTACTATCTCCACGCTGCCGCGTTTGATTGTGAGTTGGCCTTTGTTGATGAGGATTGGCAAGCAATGGTCGATGCCGCCAGCGATTGCATGCGGATGATTTCCCCGACCGGGAGTTATGTCGTCATGATTGATGATGAGCCAGTGGACCTCGAGAAGGATGCGGATTTTCGAGTTGTTTCAGCAGCTCACGCCTGCGGCTTGGCCAAGCTGGGACTCGGTCACCAGATTGCCCGGTTGCAAATGAGTAACCAAGAATCAGGCTTTCCTGCTCCATTTCATTTCTATGGTTACTGGATCGATTGTCATCTTGCCTTGGGAGACCCCGGTAGTGCCAATCGTTTGGCGGTCGAGTCATGGCAGGAAATCACCGGCAAGGGTCAGAATTACCGAGAGGTTCTAGTGATCTGCCGCTTAATTCGATGCTTGAAGATTGCTGGCCGCCATCAGGAAGTTGCGGACTGGGCGCAACGAGCACGAGAAGTCGCAACGCGTTTAAGCGACCCGGAACCGATGTTGGAGCAGGTTCGTGCCCTCCTTTAATTGCCGGTTTAGTCAAGCTGCCTGTCTGGTTGGACAGCCAAGTGCTTGGTGCTCACCATGACCACTGTCCACAAAAACATGTGAAATCTGTTTTTTGGACAGTCTGATCTGACCTACGTTGGGTAATTGAATCGCTTAGGCTACATTAGCGTCCTGATTAGCCATTTCTTTACTCCAGCGACCAACACTCCCTTGAAAGCAAATATAGTTTTACTGCCTGGCGATGGCATTGGCCCTGAAATCGTAACGCAAGCACAGCGAGTCCTCGAAACCGTTGCGAAGTCATTTGGGCATCAGTTTGAATTCAGTTCTCATATGATTGGTGGGATCGCGATTGACACTTGCGGTGATCCACTGCCTCAGGAAACAATCGATGCTTGCCGCGATGCCGATGCAATCTTGTTGGGGGCAGTCGGTGGTCCAAAGTGGGATGACCCTTCGGCAAAGACTCGGCCGGAGGTTGGTTTGCTGAAAATCAGGAAAGAGTTGGGGCTATTTGCCAATTTGCGGCCCATTCGCCTGTTTGATGAATTGCTCGATGCTTCACCCCTCAGGCGGGACATCATTGAAGGCACCGATATTCTGTTCCTGAGAGAACTGACCGGTGGAATCTACTTCGGTGAGTCCGGTACCGGCGGCAATGGTCAAGAAGAGTCAGCCTACCAGTCCATGGTTTACAGCGTTGGAGAAGTAGAGCGGATTGTTCGCCTTGCAGCAAAGGCCGCTCAGGGGCGAGGTAACCGACTCACAAGCGTGGACAAAGCAAATGTGCTTGAGCCAAGCCGCTTGTGGCGACGCGTTGCTGCTAAAGTCATGCAGGAAGAGTTTCCTGACGTTCAGTACGATGTCGTTCTGGTTGATGCCATGGCCATGCATCTCATCAATCGCCCCAGTGATTTTGATGTAGTCGTCACTGGCAATATGTTTGGTGACATTTTAACTGACGAAGCCTCGATGTTACCCGGGTCTCTGGGGATGCTTCCCAGTGCTTCTCTTGGAAGCGACGGTCCTGGTTTGTATGAGCCGATTCATGGCTCTGCTCCCGATATTGCTGGTCAGGAAATTGCTAATCCTCTCGCGACCATTCTGGCCTCCGCTATGTTGCTGAGGCACTCTTTGGGGCTGGAGTCCGAAGCAACGTCAATTGAATCGGCGGTCCAAGCGGTGCTGTCAGACGGACTTCGTACGCATGATATTGCTCGTGGTGGCGAAGCCATTGGTACCAATTCCATGGGTTCTGCTGTGGTTGACCGGTTAACTGTTTGAGAATCCCTGTGCATTGCATCATGACAAATCTTCTTGGACAGTCCAATTGGCATGATCCAAGGACTTATATTCTGCTGGCTATCGTGCTGGCGGCGTTGAGTATTGCATCTGTGGTGGGGTTTGTTCTTTCGCGGCGTGAGAAGATTGGCGTGGAGTCGGCCCTGGTCCATCGTTTCAACCACAAGTTGAAAGTGTGGTGGATGATGGTCGTGATTTTCGCGTTTGGCTTTCTGCTTTACCGAATCGGGATCGTGATTCTGTTTGGATTTGTATCGTTCTGGGCACTTCGTGAATTTATTACGATGACACCGACACGCCGCGGCGATCATCGATCATTGTTCTGGGTCTTTTTCATTTTCACGCCGTTGCAGTACTTGCTGATTGCTTTGGGCAGTGACCCGCCGAGTTTTCTTGGGGGCAACCAGCAAATTGACTATTATGATTTCTACAGCATCATGATCCCCGTGTATGCCAGTTTGTTTATCCCCGCGCGTGCAGCAATTGCGGGTGACTACAAAAGGTTTCTGGAACGCAGTGCAAAAATCCAGTTCGGCTTGCTGATCTGTGTTTACTCTCTCAGCTATGCACCGGCCCTGTTGGATCTCAAGTTTGCCTCGACCATTCGGCCACCCCTATCAGAACCGGAGCAGTGGCAAGGGAGTGCTGGAAGTGTGCTGGTGTTCTTTGTGCTCATCGCCCAACTTGCGTCGGTGTTTGAGCGTGGTTGGGGTTACCTTGCGGGAAGGCATGTGATTGCCGAGAAAATCAACGCTTCCCGAACATGGGAGGGGTTTCTCGGATCGATGGTCACCACTGGAATTGTCGCGGCCCTGCTCGCATGGGCAACGCCATTCTACTGGTGGGAAGCTGGGATTCTGGGGGCTGTTGTGACGGTCATGGCATGTGCGGGAACGATGACAATGAGTGCCATCAAGCGAGACCGTGGCGTTACTGATACTGGTACGCTCGTTCAAGGGCATGCTGGAATTCTCGACCAAATCGACAACATGTGCTTTGCCGCTCCCGTGTTCTATCACCTTACACGCTTTTTCTGGTCCATATGACACTTTCGCTATTTGATACGCATGCCCACCTGAATGTGGATGCGTTCTCGGACAATGTTGATGTGGTGGTGCAACGAGCCAAGGACAGTGGCGTTACCGGAATCATGGTGATCGGTATCGACGTGGCGACCAGTAGAAGGGCATGTGATCTAGCGGCTAGTCACCCGGGATTCCTTTTTGCGGCCGTGGGAATACAGCCAAATTCAGTCGCCGAGTCTCACCCTGATGACTTTTCTGTCATTCAGGAACTCGCGGGCTGTCCCGGGGTTCGCGCGATTGGTGAAACTGGATTGGACTGTTACTGGGATGATACGCCAATCGACATGCAGCATGATTTTTTTGATCGGCATCTACAGTTGTGCCGAGATACGGCTTTGCCGATGGTAATCCACATGCGGGAAAGTGGTGAACTGATTGCGGACCAGTTACGACGTCAGACTGAGATTCCCGCGGGAGTGATGCACTCGTATACCGGGGACCTTGGACTCGCCGTCCAGTGTCTCGAAATGGGGTTGTATATCAGTTTTGCTGGCATGGTGACCTTCAAGAAGAGCGAAGAACTTCGCAGTGTTGCCAAGGCGATTCCCGAGGACCGTCTATTGGTCGAGACCGATTCACCGTATTTGAGTCCAGAGCCATTTCGGGGCAAGCGACCCAACGAGCCGGCACGCGTGGAACATACACTGCGGTGTATTGCTGAAGCTCGTGGGGTCACCGCTGAATACCTCGCCGATCTGACTACCGAGAACGCGAAAAGACTCTTTCAGCTACCCTGAAAGCAACAAGCAGCCGCGGTCATCAGTCACGATTTGGCCCACTGATTCGTGGAGATGTTTACGCCCGAGAGTAGAGATCCACCACACGCGCCGAATGGTTGCCCAAACAACGCGTTGGGTAGAGCCAGCGTTACGACAGCAAACTGGTCAAAGCGGCAGCCTTGACCAGTTCTCGCGGCTGGTTGAGATGGTTGTAGACAATCGTCTCAGGGTGAATGCCGAAGCTGTGATAGATCGTTGCCAATACTTCTGCTGGATGAACAGGATCCTCCAGAGGAGCAGATGCGGTCTTGTCACTCTTGCCATGAACATAACCACGTTTTACCCCAGCACCTGCCATGACGGCGGTGTAGCAATATGGCCAGTGGTCACGTCCATCATCCGAATTGTTGTTGCCACTTGTGCTGACACCACGCTGTGGACTGCGGCCAAACTCGCCAACGGCTACGACCAGCGTGTCCTCCAGCATTCCGCGATCATCAAGGTCTGAGATCAAGGCGGATAAGCCTCCATCAAGCATCGGGGCTGATTGGTCTTTCATGCGTTTACTCAGTCCAGTGTGATGGTCCCAGGAGTGATTGTCGCTGTTGGCTACCTTGGGCCAGATGACCTCGACTACTCTCGTGCCAGCTTCAACCAGACGCCTCGCCAGCAGGCAGCTTTGCCCGAAGGTGTTGCGGCCGTACATATCTCTCATTTCGGAACTCTCACTCGCCAGGTCGAACGCCTGTCGGGCGCGGCCTGAGACAATGAGCGACAAAGCACGATCGTAGTACTCATCAAGCTCGAATGATTCAACGGCCTTGTTGATGTCCGGCATTTGCTGATTCAGAAGATCACGCAATTTAGCGCGTCTCTGGAGGCGTACGCTGAATACTTCAGGCCGCAACTTAAGGTCGTCAATTTTGATCCGATCCATCTTCCCCATATCGAGGTCATCACCGCTTGGATAAAGCGTGTATGGGTCAAAGGATTTTCCGAGAAAACCAGCGGAACCGCCCTTCCCTACTACATTCGATTCCTGAAGTGGTCTCGGCAGCATCACGAAAGGTAGCATCGGCTCATCGATGGGCCGCATCTTGACGATGTTGCTGCCATAGTTGGGAAAGTCTTTTGGTGACGGTGGTTCCAGCTGTCCAGATGGGCTGACTTTGTCAGTCGTGTATCCGGTCATCATCTGATAAATCGCCGCCGTGTGATTGAAGAGTCCATTGGGTGTATAGGACATCGAGCGAATCATCGAGAAGCGATCATTGAGTTGGCTCAGTTTGGGAAGGTTCTCCGTGAATTTGATCCCCGGGATTTTGGTGCTGATCGGATTGAAAATGCTTTTGACGTTGTCCGGAACGTTCTCTTTCGGGTCCCACAGATCAAGGTGGCTGGGTCCACCCTGCAGGTAGACCATGATGATGCTTTTGGCTTTCCCCCAGCCAGGGCCACCACCTTTCAGAACGCTGCCACTGATGCTTTCAGCTGCAGATGCTGATTGAAGTTGCATCATCGAGGGCAGTGACAGTCCCAAAGCGCCGCAGCCACCTACTCTGAGGAAGGATCGGCGTGTCGCGGCAAGATGGGGATCACAGAGGTCTTTTGCCTTGAAGCCTTTGAATGAAAGCATGGCAATGTCTCCGAGGAAGGTGTTGTGAGAATGGTTTCTAGGATTTGTTTCAGTGATTGAATAGGAATGCTGGGCTATTGATCAGCGCCCAAGTCAAGTCCTCTGCTGCAGTCAGCCGGATGCGTTCCAGTTGTTGCGCACTTTGTTTGGCATCATCTCTGAGCTGAACGAGTTGTGGATCGTCGCTGGTCGGCTGCGAGAGTTTCACCTTTCGTTGTTCGAGTGCGACCAGCTTTGCATCCGGTGGGACCGCTGCTCCGGCCGCTGCGACTGCGTCCTGCGCCTTTCGAATGTCGGCATCGGTCTTGGTGATGTATTCATTCAATGATGCAACCGTTTGCTCATCCCGACGTTCTTTGGGGGTGAGCAGCATTGCAGCAAGAGGCTCCGCGACTCCAAGTGGAATGTCGCCCACCGCTGTCGTCGCGCTGAGTCTGAAGCGTCCCAGCATGTGTTTGGCAGCATTGTGGAATTGGTGGATCTTGAAGGTGAGGATTGTTTCGCCCTCGGCTTTCAATGGCTTGTCGAATTTGAATGTGGCCCAATGGAATGTACCCATGGCTGGAGAGATCGCCCACCCTTTTTGATCGTTGGTGTTTCCATCGAACGCCTGATTGATGTTGAAGCTGGGTTGGGTAAAGTCCGCACGTCCACTGGCGATTTTCAATTTCGTTGATTTGTCCGGTGTTTTTGAAGAGGCGGAAAGCACTTCCAATTCTGTCACAACAAAGTTTCCATTGTCGGCAAGCCCAGGACCTTTGGAGGGAAGTTTCGGGTCGCTCAGAGCCTCCAGGCGGATGCCTGTGATATTGTTCAACGAGGTTCTCATCGTGACGGTGTATACAGTTTTTGCAGCATCGCCGCTGGCAACAATCGATCTGTCTGGTTGTGGTGTCAGGACCGCTTTGTTTGTCGAGGTTCCTGACTGATACGTAAGTGGATGCCATTCAATGGCCATGCCTTGCGCGGTTGACATTTTTTCAAGCTTTACTGAAATTCTTTCCTTCTCTTTTTCTAACGCTGCTTTTGCGGCATCAATTCGATCCTGACGTTGTTTGGCAAGCTTCTCGCGTTCTGGCTTGATTTCATTGGTTCGGTTGACAATCTGTTCATTCAGTTTGACCAGCTTGGCTTCGCGTTCCTTCTCTAGTACTTGACGCCGTTCCTTCCAGTTTGATTCGGCGGTGGCGAGTTGTGCCACCAGTTGTTCGTGGCTTTCTTTGATGATGTCTTTCATGGCAGCAAAAGCTTCCAGTTCAGACGGTTTGGGAAAACGTGCAAGTGCTCGGATGAAAATTTCTTCGGCCAGATCGTTGTCATCAGGATGCTCAGCCACAATTTTTTCCAACACGTTCTTGGGGTCGGCGATAGCAGAACCAACCGTCGGCCCACTAACCAACGCCATCACTGGTCCCAATTGCAGGTCAGAACTTCGCTCACATTCGCAGGCACTTTCTCGTGCTGGGCGACCAAGGTTCTGCAAGAAGCCATCGGCAAGCTTTACGCCTGAGTCAGTAATGGCTGTCGCACGCGTTCCTTTGGGCATGCCGGGAATATTGCTGACTGCTCCAGTCAGTGTATGGACCGCGTCGAAAATTACTTCAGCAGGAAGTCGACGTGGCAAGGCGTGTGAGTAATTGACAGAGTCGTCTTCGTTGAACGCGTTTGTCTTGATGCTCAGTTGGTAGGTCCGACTGTTGCATATCGTGCGGTGCATCTCAGCAACATTGAAGCCGGACTCTACGAACGAATCCGTAAGGTAGTCCAGTAACTCCGGATTGCTCGCCGGGTTGCCAGCGCGAATGTCGTCGATCGGTTCGATCAGACCCACACCGAGCAAGTAGCCCCATAAACGGTTGACGTAACTTCGCGCGAAGTAAGGATTGTCGCGGTGGGTAATCCACGCTGCGAGTTGTTGACGTCGTGTGCTCTCAGGATTTGTGTCGTGTTCGATATCAAAAGGAAACTTGGGTGCGACCACCGAATTGGTTTTTGGATGCTTTACATCTCCCTGACTTCGATCCACGACCTTCTCAAACAGTGGTTTGGCACCTTCGACAGCAGTGCCGCCAATTTTTCGTTTTCCGGATGCTGGGTCGTTCTCGAGACCGACTTGGGCAAAGAATGCGGACAGTTGGTAGTACTGATCCTGAGTCCAGCGTTCGAACGGGTGATCATGGCATTTGTTGCAATTGAAACGGATTCCCAAAAATAGATGGGTTGTGTTTTCCATCGTGTTGTCGGGTGTCCGCAGCACTTTGAAGTAGGACGCGGGCGGGTTGTCATTATTTGATCCGGTTGCCGTCAGGACCTGCTCTGCGAAAACGTTGTAAGGGCGGTTTTCAGCAATGGCGGTTCGTATCCATTCCCGGAATTTTGTACTACCCTCGACACCCAGGAACTTTCGATTGACCTGCAGAAGGTCGGCCCACTTGTTGGTCCAGTAGTCAACGTAGGCGTCACTACCAATCAGTTCATCGATGATGCCTGCTCGCTTCTCGCGGATTGGAGTTTCGTCTGCGAGGAATTTTCGGACTTGTTCACTGCTTGGTGGCAGTCCCGTCAAATCAAGGTGCACACGGCGCAGGAATGTTGAATCATCGCAGATTTCACTTGGGATGACTTTTACCCTCTGCCATTTGTCGGCAACCAGCTTATCTATGTTGCTCCATTGTTCGACTTCAACGGCCTTATAGCCGTCACGCTTACCCATCACCGTTAGCGTTGTTGCTGCATAGGCTCCTTCGTATCTCGCCAAAATGGCGGCTTCGCCACGTCGTATCGCGGAGAGAAGTCCTTTCTTGTCAACACTTGCTGTTTCAGTGTTGCCACTTTCGATGAAAGCTTCTTGTGTTACGTCGCGTTGGTCGCCGTTTTGATAGTGGGCGATCACCCTTACTTGTTGCTTAGCATCGGTACGCTGCACAACAGGATTGGTCGGGAAGATCTCGATTCTAGAGACGCGTGGAGACTCAAGATTCAGTTGGCTGCCGTCAGCAATCCAGCGTTCCAATACGGTGTGGTAGGGGTCTCCTTCTGCCATCAGCACGCCACCCTGATGCGGCGACAGACCAAGCGGTTTGCGAAGCATTAGCGACTCGTCTGGCGATGCTGCGTTGATCCGCCGGGCAGCGAGGTCGTCCGTGAGTGCTCGCAAGTCATAAATTGGGTCGTATCCGCGCAGAGAAAGCTTGAAACCATTCTTGCCTTTCTGAGCTCCATGGCAGGTGCCCTGATTGCAACCAAGCCTGCTGAGGATCGGGCCTACATCACGTATGTAATCAACCGCACCGTGATCAGCCGCATCAGCTGTTTCCGGAGTAATGCCCTGAGCAATCAAATTAATCTCTGATGTGATGCCTCCGTAACTGATGGCGATGCTGCCTTGGCCATTGCTCGCAGCACGGACTACACCTCTGGGAGTGATCGTAGCCCAGTCGGGGATCGTGATGTCGGCAACCCGCGTAATATCGCGAGTCGTGTTATCACTCATGATCGCAGTAACAACCAGTTGGGCGTAGGCGTACGGCGAGTCCATATCAATTTGAGCTGGACTGATGAGCACCTTGGCAACCTCGAGGGCTGTGTCGTTGACGTTCGCATCGGCGGATGCTGCGGTCGCTTTGATCTGGCTTTCAAGTTCTTTTTGCCATGCCTTGGCATCAAACAGTGAAGTTGCCAGCTTTGCATCATCGGCGACTTCGGCAACTTCAAACGTTCCAATCAGTTTTCCCTCCGCGTCTAGACGGCGGATTTTTCCATCTGCGGCGGCTATAACCAAAGTGTCGTCATTGCCAAAGGCAATCGCGAAAACGGCTGCGTTGTCGATCGAGAACTTGTTGAGTTCAGTGATTTTCGAGTTGAGGTGATTCTCGAGTTGCTTCTTTTCCTCAGCGTTGCGATCAGCAACCCGTTTTGCCTGAATCTTTTTCAACTCCGGCGAAATCTCGCTGGAAAAATCGTACTTCCAGACTCGGATTTCACTTTTGCCATCCAGTGTCGCAGCAGCGGCCAAACGTGTGGCGCTGGGGTTGATGTCAACACTTGAAATGCGTCCCGGTAGCTCAGGGAACTTACGAACCAGATTTGCGTCATCTCCAATCTTCCGAGCCGTTTGACGGAAGACGCGATAAACCTTGGCAATGCCATCTGCACCACCCACAAAAATTTCGTTTCGCTCAGGATGAGCTTTTACACTGCTTAGGCCTCCGGAAAGGGCGCCGGGTGTGATCGAAGTAATGTTGTCGATGAATCGTTCCGTTTCCACTTCGGTAAGTTTGCATGACATGTCTCGAGCCACAGAAATGACATGCTTCCCGTCTGGTGTGAACGCTGTATCGCGCACCCAATCATCATGTGCTCCCTGAAAGAGAATCTGTTCACCGGAAATCGCGTCGATCGCGCGGACTACATTGTCGGTCGCTCCAAAAGCAAGCTTGCTGCCGTCAGGAGACCAACTTGCACCGCACAGCGAGTCATACGTAACGGATCGCGAAAGGCTCAATTCATTGGTTTCGAGATCCCAGACTTGAACCTCGCCCCGCACCGCAGGCGTCCCGCCAACGGCAGCCAGTCGTTTGCCATCTGGTGAAAACCTGACCGTGTTGATTCTAGGGCTCATCCCTACAAGCCGAGCAACGCGTTTGCCACTCTCCGCGTCCAAAATGATCACCTCGTGGAAACCTGCGGCGGCGATCTTGCTGCCGTCAGGAGACACATCAATCGATGCGAGCGATGGCTGACCAATGTAAGTCGGTGGATTGTCAGTCGTGTATTTAGGTCCATCATCAGCGATGGAATCATTCTGGGCTCCCTGAAGAATCCAATTGCGTATCGTTTCGATTTCGACATCGTTAAGTGGACTGAACGGTTCGTCGGGCATCTCTGCATGGCCATCGACCGGTATGATCTGTCGAAGCAAATAACTGTCGTCGGGTTTCCCCGGAACCACTGCCGTCTGCTCCGTTTCTCCACCCTTTAACAGCGACTTGAAGTCGGTCATCAAATAAGAGCCGAGTTGCTTTGCGCCCTGGTGACAGCCATAGCAGTGCTGGCTGAATATTGGCTTTACATCATTAGCGAAACTGACCGCTGATGTTGGTGGTTCCTTTGCCTCCGCTGGTTCCTCAGCACGCAGGCCCTGCACAGTCAGAAGAGAGCAAAAAAGAGCTGCGGCTAAGTAGCGGTCAATCTTTGGGAGCACGATTCGGACTCTTGGATGTAAATTCAATTTCTTCTGAGCAAAGGAGCGTAAGGAAACTTTTCGCTGTAACATGACCCACTGTCGGTTGTATCCGAAGGTTCCCAGCTGTCGGTCGACTAAACCACAGTGCCGAACCCAAAGCAGGAAATATGAAGTTAGAAACAAAGCCAATCCAACAGCACTTGGCTGTGCTGTGGGTAGCCCGGAAGTGGGCGGGCGGGAGGTCGAGAAACTATCACGACAATTCGTCGGGAAATAACCCCTCTTCCTTACCTCATAGCCTAATGCTGGGGCTGGTAACAGTCAAACTAATGCGCGATTCGAGACGGTTTTTCCGTGCGTTTCATTCATTCCCGGCTGCCGCATCCGAGTTGCCTTGTCTTGAGCATGGAAGAATCAGATTTTCGGCAGGTTTTTCTGCGTTTTACCGGTATCGGTTTTCGGCCCACTACGGGCAGCGATCAAGGGAAGCTATGCTAGGAAAAGGACTGCGACGACCTCCCAGTCCGCTCCCCCCCTCATCACGTGTGGATCTCTTCCTATGCCCTCCGTTTGGCTCAATCTGACTTTTGAGATTCAATGTGTTCTAGTGGCAATGCTCGGGTTGGTTGGCGGAGCGTTGGCGAATTGGATGATTTACCGGTTCGCTTATTTCAACCCTCGTCCGATTTCCCCGTGGGGACCATGCCCAGATGCTGCAACTCGTACATTCTGGGACCGGCTGCCAGTCATTGGATGGTGCTTTCTGCGGCGTGAATCAAAGTTGCATGGTGCTGGGTTTTGGATTCGGCCGCTACTGATTGAGCTTGGGACTGCGATCTCGCTCGTATGGCTCTTTCAATTTGAAACGCAAAGTGGTGAACTCCTGCCGCCAAATATGAGGCAGGCTGCGAACTTGGCAGATTTTTCGCCCTATGCAAACTCTCTGTTTTTTGTTCACGCGGTTCTGTTCATCCTGATGGTAGCAGCAACCTTCATTGACTTCGACGAAAGAATCATTCCCGATTTGATTACCATTCCCGGTACGTTGTTGGGTCTGCTACTTGCATCCACTTTAGTAACCGGATCGGCAAATGGTTCTGTGACACTTCCGTTCATGCCCACAATCAGTTACTTGCAGAACAATGAGATTCCGGTTTATCAGCCTGCAACTTTTGATGCGCCTTGGTTCACGGGGAATCAGAGTTGGTTTGGTGAACGCGGCTTGGTCTGGGGATTGGGAATTTGGACGGCTTGGTGCTTTGCCCTTTGCGACAGGCGATGGAGCGGCGTAATTTTGCGGCGTCGTGGTTTTCAACGCGCAGCTCAGCACTTTATCAATGGACTGTTTCATCACCAGTTCTGGAAAGTGCTGTTTGGATTGTGGCTGATTGGCTCTTGTATCGTCGTTTCGGTCTGGTGCATTGGAGAACAGCATTGGCATGGTCTGTTTACCGGCTTGGTGGGACTTGCAGCCGGGGGCGGTGCCATCTGGTCAATTCGTATCGTTGCAACTTGGGCATTGCGAATTGAGGCGATGGGGTTCGGTGATGTGACGCTGATGGCGATGATTGGTGCCTTTGTCGGATGGCAGGCAGTGCTGATCGCGTTTTTTCTTTCACCTTTTGCAGCGATAGCGATTGTTCTGATTCGCTACGTAATCACAAGCGATACTCAAACGCCCTATGGTCCCTACCTGTGCGCTGGAACGATGTTGACAATCTTGTTCTGGAATAGCATTTATCAGGATTGGTTGCGGCCAAACCTATTGCTGTTTGGATCGACACTACTTTGGCTCTGTATCGCCATGCTAGGGTTGATGGCATTCATGCTGTTCGTGTGGCGTTTAATCAAGACAGCGATTTTTTATCGTTGATGCGTCAAGCCGCGATGAGGGACCGCGTGAGGGTTATGTGCAACGCCAGATAGGGAACGCGTCAGCTGCAGATCGTCTAATCATGAGGCCTCACCAAGCTGGGCATCATTAACACACCCGACGGCAACTCATGTTGGTGACACAGCAAACATGACACCAGCATCAAGCGAAATTCGTTAGGAACCACGTTTTCCAACCAAGTGGAAAATGGGGTCAGCTTTGTGTTTGCTGCAAGAAAGAGCCAGATGCCAGGATTGGCCGACGTGCGTGATCAAGCTTGTTGGGCACGCAAGCAGTAATCAGGCTTCACGGTTAACCATGGGATTCCAGTGGATTTTCCAGCCTGCTTTACTGCCCTTGGCAGAATCTGCCCCGGATTTCTCGTTCTCCGAGCGATCGTCGCCTGAACCCTGAGCAGGCGGCAGAAGTTCCTCTTCTAGCTCAATCGTTTTTTCCGTTGCGTCGCCAGCAGACTCTGGTTCGCTGGTGGGCTCTCCGATTTCGATCTTCTGCATTCGTGTCTTGGGTGCATCTTCTACCGGTGGTGCAACTGTAGGATTGGGTTGAAGAATCGACTTGCCTGAGGATGCTGCATCATTGCTCGCTGTGATTGTGGTTTTCCCTGGAGTTCCGAACGACGAGTAGCCGCTAACCACGGCAGCACCAAACGGGTCGGTGTAGGAAAGAGGAACACGTTGCACGACCTGTTTCGGCACCATGATGGTTTCCGTGTAAGGGACGTACTTTTGTTTCGTAACAGGCTTCATGACTGTTCTTGTTACCGCTTCTTGCTCGTAGTATTTAACCTCTACCGGTTGCGTTCTTGTCTCGTAGACCGTGCGGGTTGTCTGGACCGGGACCTTTCGGACGCGTTCCTCACTCACCCATCGTTGTTGCTCTACAGGTACCTTGCGGGTGATTGTCTCAGTGATCGGACGTTGCACTGTGTAGGGCACCTTGCGAACCTGAGTTGTTGCAACCATGCGTGTTGTCTGCACGGGCACTTTTTGCGTGACCATCTGTGTTTGCATGCGTTGGACCTGTACTGGTACTTGCTGTGACACGACTTCTGTCTGCATGGTCTGAACCTGTACCGGCACTTGAACTTCCTGTACCTGAGGTACATAGCTGGTCTTCGCCACTTGTTGGGTTACCAGATTCGGGCGGTAGCTGTATTGGGTTTGGACAGTAGCTGGCGTGGTTTGCGGGGTCCAAATCAGGCCACTGTTATTGCCGCAGGCGTCACGGGCGTAGTTCAAAGAGTATGAGGTGCGACCAGGTTGTACCACTTGCTGTGCAACGTAACCGCCTTGATCAACTGTTTGTGTTTGCATTGTCGTCACAGGACGCATGGATGTGTACTGCTGAGTCTGGTACTGGGTTTGCAAGACTGGGCGTTGCACCGTATATCGCTGCGTCTGGTACTGTGTCTCGATGACGGGCCTCTGAACGGCGTATTGCTGTTCCTGATACGAGGTTTCGACAACAGGCTTGTACGTGGTGTACTGCTCTTCACGTTCAGCAGTCTCGGTGATGTACTTCGTTTGGGTTACGGTTTCATCCCGATAACTTGTCTCGGTCACTGATTTCCAAACGGTGTAACGCTCCTCGCGGTAGCTCGTTTCGACAATCGGTTTGGCTACCTTGTACTCCCGTTGTTCGGTTCGCGTTTTCAGGACCGGTCGGTAGCTGGTGACTTCCTCAGGCACATATTCTGTCTCGTAAGAAAGTCGATACTTTTGCACTGTCTGTGGCTGCATCACGGTTTCGCATTGCAAGCGATACGTCGGCTCAAAGCAGCAGCCGTCTTGAGCCTGTGCGAGCGATGAGCTTGCCAGAAGTGTGCAAGCAGTGAAAACGACGGTTTTTGCGTTCAATGGACAGGTCATAGCTGTGCTGCGAAGCCGAGTTCGAAAAGAAGACAAGAAACGAGTAGTGATGGGCAACGAATGCTCCGGAGCAACGTGATGTCGCTTTTGGACCACAGGCCATCAGTCAAAGCGTACGCAAGGCTTTAGGAAAATGTAGAAAAAACCTCTGAAAAACGTAGCATTTGAACGCAGCATGCCGCGAAAAACTCCCTATTCTTCCCCCGTTGTTTATTTGCCGCTACATCCGTTGTCTTTTGACAACACCGGACAGTTTGCCAATTTGAGTGCCAGGCTACAGGGCGAGAGCCATTGCTGATCTTCACCAGATGTGGTTTTTTCCGGTGCTGACGATTCAGTGGCTTTCGTGGAGAGGGTCCAGATGGGGGTCCAGTCCTAATGACAGCATCGCGTCCGAGAGGCTTTCGTCGCGAGCAGTGAGCTCGGCCCGTTCCCTGCGGTGCATTTGGGTGACTCGCTGTTGGGCCGAGCGTACTTTCGGTAGCAGCCATCGGATTGATCCGTGCCTTGCGGACAAGAGGAGTTTGGCTGCCTGTTCCTCGCCGTATGCCTGCGTCAAAATCTCGTCTTCAGGACTTACGAACAGCCGAGCTGAGCCTGGATCTCCCTGCCGCGAACTCCGACCAATCAATTGACGGTCAATTCGAGAGGCGGCGTGAGCCTCGCTGACGATCACATGCATTCCGCCAGCTTTTCTTACCTGCTCAGACAATTGAATGTCTGTGCCGCGACCTGCCATATTCGTGGCAACCGTTACTCTGCCAGCTTGGCCTGCTTCAGCGATGATTTCGGCTTCTGAAGCTGCGTTACGAGCATTCAGAACCACGTGAGATATCTTTTTCTCGCAGAGTTTCTTGCTGAGTTCTTCTGATTGCGCGATGGTACGCGTTCCGATTAGTACTGATCGATTTTTGGCAATCATTTCAGCTGTTTCATCTGCGATGCCTGCCCACTTCTCATTTAGTGACCGGCAGGCCACGGGATGCATCAGGATTTGTCGAGAGCGACGGTGCGGTCGCACTCGATGAACTTTGACATCGTAGATTTTCTGCAGTTCATCACGGTCCTCCCATGCGGTGGCCGTCATGCCACACAGTAGTCTGAATCTCGATACAAAGTCCTGCACAGAAATGCGGGCAATCGGCTCTGACTCTTGTGTTAAGTCTAGCCCTTCTCTGGCTTCGATGGCTTGTTGTATTCCACCGCCAAAGTTGCGGTCGACTGCGCGACGCCCAGTGTATTCGTCTACAAGCTGGATGCGTTCCTCGTGTACAACGTAATGGATATCTCGGTGAATAGTCTCGTTGACCATGATTGCGCGCTCGAGTGCATGCAGAATCTCGGTCGTGGTCATCGTTGCGATCGTGTTCGGCATCAGTGTTGCAATCGCGCGTTTTCGACCCGCTGGAGTCAAAGCAACTAATCCCGAACCGTCGACCCGTACATAGTCTTGCGGGCGTTTGAAATCTTTTGCTGCGTCACTGGCCCACCGATAACAGGACTCCTTTGCACGGGCAACGTGAGTGATTGGAGCGGTGATGATCATGGGCGTGCGCGCTTCATCAATCAGAATGCTATCTGCTTCATCAATGATCAGAATGTCTCTGGGAAATTCAGCTTCTGCTATTTTTGCATGTGAATTTTTCCTGCGTTCGAGCGAATGACGTAGAAAGTCAAACGCAAACTCACGCAGTGTTCCATAGACAATGTCATGCTGATAGATCCGGGAACGCGCTGGTTGAGGGGTTGATGCCGTAACGCTTGCTACACTCAAACTGACAGACTGGTACAGCTTCGACATCCACTCAGCATCTCGTGACGCAAGATAATCGTTCGCGGTTGCAATGAGTACTCTCTGGCCATGGGTTGCAAGTGAGCATGCGGCGAGCAAAGTAGTCAACGTTTTGCCTTCACCGGTAGGCATCTCCACAATGCAGCGGTTGTTGAGAAGCTGTGATGCCTTCCATTGGCTGGTGCGAATTTGAAAGCCCAAGTGTTCTTCGCACGCCGCGTTCATTCGGTCTCGTGACAGCTTTACAGAAAGGCCGGCGCGATTAGGGTGACCAAAATTCATGATGAGAGGCGTGCTTGCACCTGATCACACAATGTTAGAGCAGCAGGAACGTGAAGCCAGCAAAGGCTGCAGCTTCGGTGGCCATGCCCTTGTAGCTCAATGGCAGAACATTGCAGTTCAGCGAGTATGGCTCGCAACTCAGGCAGTCGCCACCGGAGTTGACCGGGCATCCGGGTCTTGTCTTGCAGATGTGATACGGAAGGAAAAATGTGTTCATGCAGAATTGTCCCGCGGAAATAGCGTTTTGCGCCAAACCGCAACCACGACCGCATCGCTCAAGATGCGGCTGCTCGTAATATAAAGGACGATGCTTGAACACGATTGGATATCTGTCCGGACATGGTGGGCTAATGCCAGCAGCGACGATTTTGAGGACGGGTTCTTTCACCATAAAACGAGCAGCCAGATTCTTTGGGGCTTCCGCGTCATCCTCAGCAACTATCCTGATATCCCGCATCGGCTTGCGAAGGTTACGGATACTGTCGGCATTGAACCGATCACGAGCCGTCTCGGCATCCAGATCTTCGTATTCGACAGTTGCATTTTCGTCTGGAACTGGCTTCCAGTAATCTTCGCCTTTTGTGCTCCTCGCCGGATCTAAGCCCCTTTGCAACGCACTTCCCTTGCTCTGTTGCGGTACAGGGGGTGGTGTCGGAGTCGCGTTTGCCGCTCTTTTTGAATTGGCTACAGGTTCAGGATTTTGTGTGGGGTCGCCTGCGGGTATCGCAATGGCCTGTGGCGATCCCAATAACGGAGAAAGGGAACTTTTGTTCACTCTTGTCTCGCCGAGCAATTCTGCGGACTTGGCGATTTCGGTCTTCGGACCCTGGTCTTGCGGTGGTTTTGCGACTTTTAACTGTCCAAATGCGTTCGGACCGGCGGCGCAGAACACCCATGAGGTGAGCAGCAGGGCCAACGCGAGTTTGTAATCACAGCATTTCATGAGGAATTCAATTCCGTAGGTCTTTTGACAATAAAATTGTCGATCTTTCCCCCCCCAATGTCGTAGAAAAAACTGGTTAGTCGGAAAATCTGTCGCAACCGACCTAAGTCGCCCCGGTTGCTTAATTTGCCTTAAAAATGATTCTGGTTTGTAGGATTTCAACGACTTTAACATGCCCGGTTCTAAGGAGCAGACTAACATGGAATAGCAACTGGATACCGTTACAGCCCTATTTTTTCAGCCATTTCGCCCGGTGTGGCAGATTCGTGGATGGATCATTGGTGTCCAGAATGATGTGTGTGCTTGTTTCACGCTCAGGGGGGGGTGGGTTTTGCCATGCCCCTGCGCACCCGCAGCCGCAAAGCAATTCTTGATGACCCGACCTACGTCAAATAACCCGAAAAAACGACGAATGAGGTCGCGGCTGCGCGAACGTCTCGACGATCTTCTTGCACAAAAACCGCTGCCTATCAGGCAGGAGAGACAAGCCGCACCGCAGGTCCGGTTGCTCGAATCACGGTTCGTCCTCGATGCATCGGCTGCATTAGTCGGGTTAGACGCCCTGAGTTCTGGCTGGGAAGCTCAGACTGCTGAACTAAAACACGAAACCCAATTGAGCACTGAAGTGGTGTCTCAGGGTCAGACCAGCTCGATGGAGGTGGCAGCCCTGGATTCAGGTCAAAGCATCAGCGAAAGAGGCAAGATTGCTAACGCGGGCTCCAGAAATGACGTTCC
>JAPOKD010000387.1 GCA_029977825.1 Planctomycetota bacterium
CTCTCTGGTCAGCAATGGCAAACCTGACTCGCCCAAGCCAAATCGCGGAAGCAATGGGCCGAGGTCTTGCCCCAACCCTCAGCAGTTCACTTGCTGAACGCGTTCGCCCGAGTCACGTTTCATCGTGCCATCAGCACGAAACCATCGTCAGCATGCCGTCGCGCTCTCAGACGATGGACCAACCCCTGCGTCGAGCTGCCTAGCTGGCAATCAACCAGATCAGGGTACCTGATACTACAAACCACACTCACTCTGCACTGCGTCTGTTGTGCACTGCGTCTGTTGTGTACTGCGTCTGTGTGGATCGAGCAAACGCTGGTGAGAGATGCTCTCATCGCACTTGTTGGTCAGTTTTCTATTTCTGGATAACCGCCACCACATCGGACGGTAGGCCGCCAGTTGGCAGGAATACCCGCAGCACGGACCCCGCTATCAATTCAGACGACCTCCACAGGCGTTGCTGCGTCGTTGCGTGGACCTTCGAGGAACGAGCAACAGCCAGTTTACAAGCTGCAAGTTGCATCAGGCATTCCGCAATCAAGGCAACCTGAAAAGGACGCAGATGATCGCGATGCAACCCAGCAGATCACTGACAGCCACGCGTGTGCTCAGGTCGTCGTTGGCCGTCTCGTGGGTCACAAATCATCCACTCCGCCTGATCTCCGCGGCTTGCGGATACACCCAGGCAGCCAACACGAACTGGCACACGTAGAGCCAAAAACCACAAAGAACGTATCACCGGAAAGCGTTCCGGGTATTCAACATGTGGACCCAAAAACAAACAGGGTGAAGTCCACCTCAGGCCAAGTGACTATTGTCAGCCGGCATGATCATCACACTCGGCTTAGCCTCTTGGACCTTCCAATACTGTGGAGCGTACCGCTGGTACTCGACCCACATCGCAATGACCGCAATCAGCATGAACAGCATGCTCAAAAAGAGCATCACGGTATACACACTAGCTGGTTGCTTGGTTTTCTTCTCAGTCGAGGGTAGTGTCGACACGATCGCCCTCCTGCAGGATGCCTTCGCTGTAATCTTTCAGAATTTCTGCAACCGAGCGATCCGGTTCAGTGTTACGCACTTTCAACTTGCCGACATAACGCCCCTTTCGCGTCACTTCAAGGAAATGACCGGCGCGAAGCCCTTCATCGGATCCGATCGAAATCAGCACCAGATGACTGGGCCGATCGATTTGCAGGATGTTGCCATTCCTTTCAGGGGGAGCACCATCGAGAGGTTCGTTGATGTCGATGCCGCGTGCGGCAATGACTTCCTCAAACCGGGTAGCCTGGGCCATCAGTTGTTTGTTTCGCTGCTCAAGCCGTTGCTTGAATCCGCGAAGCACATTCATCTGGTCGGTCAACTCAAGAGTTGTCGTGAACAAGGTATCGCGAGCCGCCTGCTCCTCACGAATACTGGTCCTGAGTCGAGCGTTCTCACCCGTCAAGGTTTCCAACTGTTTTGTCTTGTTCAGATCCGAGGTCGTAAGTTCAGTGACCTGCGTACGAAGCCCTTCGACCTCTGCCCCACTTCGGCCCAATTCTTCCTGAAGACGGTCGAGTTGGGTCTGGAGAGCGGCCAAAGCCGTTTTCCGTGCAACCTGCTCGCGTGCCAAAGCATTCTTGGTTCTGTCGCGCTGATCGCGAAGTTGCTGATTATCCCTCGAGATTGCTTCAATCTGATCTTTCAAACCGGGCTGACCATTGACTCCCTTGAGCACCACGTCGCGCCAGTTTTTGTGCGAGGCGGTAGCCACCAAAGCGAGAGCCGCGAACATGACACTGAGTATCAGGATCAGGGCAGTAAGACACTTACCAAGTAGAGTCATTAGTGTTTCCGTTAACGACGAGACCGACCAAATGAGAGGAGTTTCAGATCCTCTTGCATTGATATTCTAAGCAGAGGACGGCAGTGGCATGCGGAAATTCCGCCCCGAACATCTTACCCAAGTTCACCACTCACACCGAAGTATAGTTACACGCTAAAAAGAGTGTCAACGAAAACGCCGCGAAAACCGGCAATCTAGCCCGCCTCGCAAGCTCCGGTCCGATTGTGCCGAATTAGCGAATCACTCCACTGCACTCCATGATCTGGCCGAATTCCTAAGAACCCAGACGATAGAAATATCGGCATGAATGAGCTGCATACCGCATAAAGTCGTCAAATTCGGCCAAAACAATCGTCGAATTCCAGCCTGACACCCCTCACGCGGCCAGCTCAGCACGCCAATTAACCCCGCCCGGTGAGAATTTCCTGCGAATTTGCCCCCCATGCCGCACGATCAGTCAAGATCCGAGCACTACTGATTGCTTTGCAGCGAGCGACTGGATCCCCAAACTGGCTGCAGCATGACCAACAAACAGCCTCAGTGACTCTCTCCTCTGGCTCAGGCACTATTCCAGTTCAGGCACTGTTCCGGAATGAGTCTGGGATGAGCGTAGACCGCCTCGTCTAATCGACAAAAACAGTCTCCACGTTGTGGATCGCGCTCAAGAACTGCTCCATCGACGTGGTCCGCTGGCTCACATCCGGATGCAGAGCATTCATGATCGCTCGAGAGAGACGTGGATCAACATTGGGACAGCGATCCAGCAAATCCTGAGGGGGGGAGGTGTCATGGTGCAACGCCGCCCGACCATTCAGGATTTCTCCCTGCCAGGGGTGCTGAAATGAAATCAGGCAATAACAGGTGATCCCGAAAGAAAAGATATCCACTCGCTGATCAGTTGCTCTCCGCCGCACGATTTCGGGCGACATGTAGAGCGGCGTTCCGGTTCGATTTCCGGGGACCATGAAAGGCGGTGTGGCGGGTACCGTCAGACCGAAATCGATGAGTTTGACACCGGTGCTTTCGGGCAGGCAGATGAAATTTCGCGGGCAAATGTCACGATGAATGTACTGCATCGAGTGGACATACTTGAGCGACTCGGCCATATCACGAATCAATTTCAGTCGTCGGCCGGAAACATGTTCTTCCTGTTTTTGCACGACGATGTTCTGCATGCTGGGACCAGCGATATATTCCATGATGAGGACCGGTTGCCCTTTCATGGTCAGTCCGACCTCGTATGTTTCAACGACGTTAGGGTGATGCATGGTAAGTGCAATTTCACCTTCACTGGGCTTTTTCAGTCCTTTGAATCGATTTTCGAACAGTTCCATTTTCTCGATGTCGAGAATTTTGATCCCAACCATTCGATCATCGTGTTCGCGATCCTTGGCCACATAGAAGTGCGCCATTGTTCCCGTGACTGCCGTCCGCTGCCTGGCAAAACGGCCTTCAACGTCGATCCGGCGGGAGACATTGCTACCGGACGACTGAAATGCGGATTTAAGGGAGTCAAACAGGCTCATCTGTCACAAAGTGCGGTGTAGGGTGCTGCCCTGATCTATCGCTGCGTATCATGACGCCGTGCACGGTTTCACCGTACATCAGCCACGATCATGCTACTTTCCACAATAATCGATCGCTCTTGCGATCTCGGTTTTCAGATTTTTTCGCTCGACAATGCGGTCGATGTAACCATGCTCCAGCAGGAATTCGCTGGTTTGAAAACCGTCAGGTAATTCAATTCCAATCGTCGCTTTGATTGTTCGCGGACCAGCAAAACCGATCAATGCTTTTGGTTCTGCAAAAACCAAATCGCCCAACGATGCAAAACTTGCAGCCACCCCACCCATGGTCGGATTGGTGAGAACGCTGATAAACAAACCACCCGCCTCATCATAACGTGCCAACGCAGCAGACACCTTTGCCATCTGCATAAGCGACAGGATGCCTTCATGCATACGGGCCCCACCTCCGCTAGCGCTGATGATAATCAAAGGCAAGTCCTGCTCGGTCGCCCACTCGATCAGACGAGCCAATCGCTCGCCGACGACAGACCCCATGCTGCCCATGATGAATGCACTATCAGTTACCGCCAACGCAACGCGTCGAGCACGGACCATGCCAGTGCCTGTCACGGCAGCGTCCGTCAGACCGGTACGCTTCTGCTCGCCCACCAGACGCTCGGCGTATTTACGGCGATCAGCAAACTCCAGCGGATCGGTCGGCCGAAGATGCTCGTTCATCGGCTCGAACGTGCCCTCGTCAAGAACCTGAGCGATGCGTTCGCGAGCTGACACATAGAAGTGGAACTCGCACTTGGGGCAGACATTTAGCCGCTGATCAACTTCTTTTTTATAAACGGAGGCTCCGCATCCCGGACACTTGAGCCACAGACCCTCCGGCACACCTCTTTTTTTGGGTGGACTAGCGGGTGAATTGTCTGTATCTGACTCGCTCGTTTTTGGATCGACAGTAGACATTCGCGGAAGTTCAGGTGCCTAAAAGGCAACAATTCGTACTGGTGGATGTGGGGACAGCAATGTTGGGAACCGTGGTTCACCGACCCTCGCCGGCTCGCATCGCGCGAGCATCTCAATCTGGCATGGCCTCTAATTTAGCCGCTCAACGGCTTTTTGACTCTAGCAAATCAGACGGCCTTCGCAAGAATCCGGTTCAGAACTGAGGACTTGGTGGGATTACCCAGACGTAACGGCCCATTCAGCATGACAAACCCGCTTCATTCCCCTACGACCGGTCAACTATCCATCAAACAGACGGGGAGCCGACAGCCAGCGATTTCCAATGCGTTCGACCACTGCACCTTCGAGCTAGCCCGATACCCCACACACCACTGGTACGGTGCGTGAGCCGCTCCCAGGCGATACACAACTCGACGGAAATCTCGTCGACTGCCGAATGAGTCACGCCAGTGCACCCCAGAAACTTTCGTATTTCTGCCTTCTTCACGTCTCTCAACACTGAATCATCAACGTCGCGGAAATGCTGGAAACCGGATCAGTCACCAAGAGAAATCCGGTTCTATTTCGCAGCACTCACGGCCGCGCAACAACGACCGACAAACCATGACAACGAGCGTTGATTGCTCACCGTGGGGCAGCTTCGCTCACCGGCAGCACCCGCGAAGCGACCAAACATCACTTCTTGAGAGCACGCTGCAGACAGTTAGAGATGGCTTTCAGAGGGACCCAGATGCCCCATGCTGCTCACCAAATAATCCGTGAATTACTTCTTGCGATGCCGGATTTTGGCTCGCATGCGGCGTTTTTTACGTCCTACTTTACGTCGACCTTTGCCTGTTCTCTTGGTACCCACCTAGTTCATTCTCCAGTTTTCAAGGCCGAAAGCGGACAGCCGCTCAGCATCGAGGATAAGTGTTGACGGAAGTTTTGGACCCTGCGTTGGGGGGCAAATAGAGTACCAAAACGGGAAGCGTTCACAAGGTGAAATCACGCGTCCAGCGTTTGCTAGCCGGCAATTCGTGACATTCTTCGCTATTCAACCCAGAATTTCCTGCCAATCAGTGCAAGTTCGGACGGTAAAACAGCATCAGACCATGGCAAATCTGACCCACGTGGGGCAAGGCAGCCGCATGAAACCGAATTGAGATACTTAAGCGGGGTGTTCCAATGCTCGTGGTTTACCACCCTCGAGACGTGCAATCCGGCCAACAAGCGACCAAATTGCCTACCATGCGTTATCCCACTCTCAACACATTTCCAGGTCGACATGGTCGCCTGTACACAGCGAGATCCTGTACACAGCGAGATGCAGTACCCAGCGAGATGCGGCGCGGCGACCCAATTTGCCTGAGCCAATTTGCCTGAGCCAAGTTGCCTGAGCCAAGTTGCCTGAGCCAAGCGTCCCCCATCTTTCCGCGAACTTTCCGCGAACGCCGATACACCCAATCAGTACTCAGTGGCTACCGATTTC
>JAPOKD010000771.1 GCA_029977825.1 Planctomycetota bacterium
CAGCCTCAGACGTAGGATCCACAGACACAGGCCCAATACCGGCGTCGCTGTCCGCGGGGAAACCTGCATGGGGATTGCCGGAACGCTAAACTTTTGGGAGTGCCGCGTGAAATAGCGTCAGCTTTCCTCGGACCACCCAAACGCGGTCCACCCCCTCATCTACCTACTGGGCATCCGCGAATGCTGACCGTCGAATCCCTACAGAAGAGTTTCCAACTCGAAGCAGATGAAATTCGCGCCGTTGACGACTTGTCATTCCATGTCGGCCCCGGCGAAGTTTATGGGCTACTTGGGCCAAACGGCGCAGGCAAAACCACGACACTGCGGATGGTGCTCGGGCTCGTCAAGCCTGATGCGGGTTACGCCGAGGTCGGTGGATACCGTACCGCGGTTGATCCGACAGCAGTGAAGTCCCGGCTGGGTTTTGTTTCTGCCAGCGACGGAGTCTACCCCTGGCTGAGTGTGCGGGAAATGCTCATGTATTTCGCAGACCTTTACGGGGTCCCTCACAGTGAAGCCGCCTTGCGATGCGAACGTCTTGCCAAGTTGATGGGGATCACGGCTCTGCTTGACCGGCGTGCCGGGACGCTCAGCACAGGCCAAAGACAGCGCGTCACTCTGGTGCGTGGATTGATCCACGATCCCCCCGTGATGCTACTGGATGAGCCAACCCGGGGGTTGGACGTAGTTGGCGTCCAGACGATCTTTGAATACATCGAACACCTGCGGGAAGTCGGAAAAGCCGTGGTAGTATGCACACATCGTCTGGATGAGGCAGAGCGTCTTTGTGACCGCTTCGGCCTACTACACCGAGGTCGAATGCAACAAACGGGCACCTTGCACCAACTCCAACAACAAAGTGGCCACGAACACCTGGTTGACATGTTTGTCGACCTACTGCGGAGTTAATGGAATGTCAGGTGCCAACTTCAAACGCCGCCTTCTTCGCCTGTGCCAGAAGGAACTCCGGGAAACGATTCGTGATCGCCGAACGATCATGACTCTGTTGCTTATGCCTCTGCTGGTTTATCCGATCATGAGCATGGCACTGAATCGATTTTTACTCACCAGTGCCGAAGTGGACGAGGGTTTCACCATTTGCGTCAGCAGTGAGGTGGAACGAAAAATCCTTGACAAATGGTTGAGCAACCCGAACAGCGCCCCGCCGCAGGCAGTAGCTGACAGCAGCGGCAATGAACTGGCAAAGTTCCGAGTCACCGTCTTACCAGACGAATTGCCTTCCGAAGCGGTCGCTCGCAATGATGTTGATGTAGGTCTTGAACTCACTAACGTCGAGAGCGGGAGACCCACTGCGACGTTTTATGCTTCACGGGGGGACAACGTGAGCCAAGCAGCACGACGCGTGGTAGTGGAGCGACTTCAGTGGCTCAAACTGGCCGACGCTGAATTGCGTCTCAAAGCGAACATACCGGAGTACCGAACGCCTCTGGTAGTGCGAGCTGAAGATGTAGGGACCGTGGAAGAGAACTCCATGCTCGCCACAATCGTTCCACTGGTTCTGGTTCTGATGACGATCACTGGTGCGGTTTACCCGGCAATTGACCTAACCGCTGGAGAACGTGAGCGGGGGACAATGGAGGCTGTGATGGCCTCCCCAGTTCCGCGTGGCTACGTTCTGTTTTCAAAATACATTGCGGTTGTTGCAGTTGCGTTACTGACGGCAATCGCGAATCTGTTGGCCATGTTCACCACGTTATGGGCCGGTGGACTTTTGGGGCTCTTGACTGGCGGCGATGCTTTCCCGTGGCTTACCATCTTGCAAATGCTGGGCTTACTCGTGCTTTTCAGCGGATTCTTTTCCGCAGTCTTGTTGTCGCTGACCAGCTTTGCGAAGTCATTCAAGGAAGCTCAGGCCTACCTGATTCCTGTCATGCTCCTGTCACTGACACCGGCCATGCTTTCCCTGATGCCGGGAATCAGTCTTTCAGGAGCGTTGACGATCCTGCCCCTGATCAACATCGTTTTACTGGCTCGAGACATGCTGTCGGGTTCAGTCGACCCGAATAATGCCTTTGTGGCCGTCGTCAGCACTTTTGCTTACGCCGCAGCGGCACTGTCGGTAGCAGCAAAACTGTTTGGCAGTGATGCAGTGACCCGCACCAGCGAAAAATCGATAGGCTCGCTCTTAAACCGGCCCCGCGAGGTGTCGTCCTGTCCGACTCCCCAAGCGGCGGCACTCATGCTCGCACTCCTGGTGCCTGTGTACTTTCTCGTCTCCAATGGACTGATGCGGTTTATCAGAGCGTCACAGGAAACGAGCGTCGAGACGACGCTATTTCTGAACGCCATCGCACTGATCTCGACCTTTGGGCTGGTACCCACCTTGGCCGCATGGTTGGGCCGCAACCGCTTTAAAACAACTTTCCGCCTTCAACCCTCTGGTATCACCTCGTTGATTGGTGCAGTCCTGCTGGGCCTTGGTGCGTGGGCATTCGCACACGAAGCATTCGTGATCGCCGATGCGTTGGGGATTGGCGGATTATCAGACAAGCAGATTGCGGGAGCCGAGGCAACAGTCGCCAAAATGCGTCAGACATCACCTCTGCTGCTAATTGCTGCCTTTGCACTTACTCCAGCGGTGATCGAGGAACTCTGCTTCCGCGGCTATCTTTTTTCTGCTTTGCGAGGCGCATTCACCCCGTTACGAACAGTGCTGGTCACTGCACTGCTCTTTGGACTTTTCCATGTTTTGACTGGAAGCGCTCTGCTCGTAGAACGATTCGTCCCCTCAACCTTAATGGGCCTGATCATAGGTTGGGTTGCCTACCGCACCGGCAGTGTTTTCCCGGGAATCGTGATTCACTTTGTTCATAACGGACTGCTCAACACCGTACTTTACTACCAGGATCAATTAAGTTTTCTCGGAGCAGGATTCGACGACCAGACGCATCTTCCTCCACTCTGGCTGGCAATTGCCGCCGCTTTGGTCCTGGTCGGTTCTGGTCTGGTTTGGGCTTCGTCCCGTAAGCAAATGGAGTCAGCGGTGCCAACTGTGTCTGACTCAGGCAAGCCGGAACCTGAGCCAGGAAGCATCTAAACCGGCGTAGTTGAACCGCAAGCTGACGTTGGGGTGCGCTGACAACATTTGGCAACCTGCTGCCCCCGGGCAAACCCCGATCACACTAACTTATGGACATGGCAAAACAGAACGCAGCTCACCCGGCAAATGCGTATCAGTCGACGACGGTTCAACAATGCAAGTGCAAATCTTCAGCGCAATTGCAAATCTTCAGTCGGCGGCAATCCACGTTTTTGCCGACGTTGTGCGTCCGCGCATTGCAAACTTCCGATTCAGTACTTGGTACGATCCGCGAGATGATCCTGCCGTCCACTCGCAGCACTCGCAAGGATGCAGACC
>JAPOKD010000509.1 GCA_029977825.1 Planctomycetota bacterium
GCAAAAACTGAAACACCCGGTTGGTTTTGAATGACCTGTGGGAAAAATATCGATGAAAGCCAACCGTGATTGAAAGAGCTCCAACAAAGTAATTTGCAAATAGAATCGCAACACCGGCCCAGTCGAATCCCATCTCCAGCACCCACCATAGACTGGCCAAGTGAAAAGCAACCCGCATCCAATGGTGCGTGTGGTAATGCGTATTCACGCTCAGTGTATCAAGTCTTCCACTCATATTTGTTCCAGTGGCAAAACACCGTGATAGTTGATCAAAGATGCTATTCAGTCTCGCACCAAGCTCGCAGACGCGAGGTTGTTTCAGATTTCCCTACTTGCTCCTGAGCCTGGATAACAATTCTCCCTGCACACCAGCGTCGATTTTTTCAGAAGTTTTCTCGTTGCTACCCTATTTTCACGGCAACTTGACTTCTTTCGCAATTTTTAGCTGCAGCGGTTAACGCCATCGGGAATGCATCATATCAAGTCACCAAATCGACTCTTGGAGTTCTAGAATCCAACCTTGGATATTACGCAGAAGAATCACGCGTATGAAAGGTTTGAAACAAACGCTGAAAAAGACCTCAGCCTGAGGCAGAAACTCAGGGAGCGGCGAAAGGGCACTCAAAAGCGCCCCTCAACACACCGCACGATACGTTCACAGAACCCCGCAGAGCAATGGGCGATGGAATCAAGACGCCCTGGCAAACAGGCTGCGGATCGATCTCAAATATTCGAGAGAGCGTTGAGCGTCATTGCAGCCTTCTCCCCATTTCCTTCCATAAGGATATCAACCTACCTCGACGTCGATTCAACCTACCAAGGGGACCGACACCCCCTCAAGAGGCCAATAGTTCTATTTCTTAAAGTATTAGATCATTTCTAACCCGACGACTTGGTCTCGCTTTTGGGTAAATTCTTCAGACAGTCTTATGAAAGGTAGGAGTTGCTACATGTTAGGTGAAATTGGTTCTGTGCTGTGTCCTGCTCATCGCTGCCGCCTCCTGTTTTTTCAAGGCCTTGGGATCGCGATGATCGGTGTGCTGACTAACGCAACACTGAATGCAGAGGAGACCTACGATCGCACTCGCATCCCTGTTGCGGATTCACGCCCCGAAACCAATCGCGAAATTGATCCAGCCAAGGCGAAGATGCCCGACCTGAAACCATTAGTCGCACCGGCCAACGCCCCTAACGTGGTCATCATTTTACTTGATGACTTAGGATTTGGAGGACCATCTGCTTTTGGTGGTCCTATCCGCATGCCAACACTTGACCGCTTAGCAAAGAACGGCCTCCGTTACACTCGATTCCATACGTGCGCACTTTGTGCACCGACTCGAGTCGCTCTTAAACAGGGCCGGAACCACCACGTTGTGAACATGGGATCGATTCCGGAGATCGCAACAGGTTTCCCGGGGAATACGAGTCGCGTTCCCAACGACACTGCGCCGCTGGCTGAAATATTGAGACTCAATGGATACAACACGGCTGCCTTTGGAAAGTGGCACGCAACGCTTGGTCGTGAAACCACGGCCTCAGGTTCACAGGACCGCTGGCCTACGCGACAAGGTTTTGAAAAGTTTTATGGCTTCATTGGTGCTGAAGAAAACAATTTCGAGCCGTCATTACACGATGGTGTAACCAACATCGACGTGAGGGAATCAGAAGACTATCACGTGATTGATGACATGACGCGGGAATCGATCGAATGGATGCATCAACAGCATTCTATGACACCAGAGAAACCGTTCTTCATCTATTACGCTTCACCCGGCGTGCACGCGCCGCACCACGTAACCGCAGATTGGATTGAGAAATATCGCGGAGAGTTTGACCAGGGTTGGGATGTAACCCGGCAGGCCACGCTCGAACGGCAAATCAAGATGGGGATTGTTCCGGAGGGCACGAAATTAGCCCAACCTGCGGACAGTATCGTTCCCTGGGACAATCTTTCGGATGCGGAGAAAACTGTCTATGCGAGGCAGGCAGAGGCGTTCGCCGCCTTTGCCGAATACTCTGATTTCCATGCCGGCAGGCTGATTCAGGCGATTGATGACATAGGTGAATTGGATAACACGCTCGTGGTCTACATCACCGGCGACAATGGCACCAGCTCTGAAGGGAACCAGACGGGAAATTGGAACTGGGGTCACATGCTCAACGGTATTCCTGAGACCACCGAGGAGCAACTGAAGTATTTGGACAAGTGGGGTAGTCCTGAAACTTATCCCCACATGTCGGTTGGCTGGGCGGTGGCATTCGACTCTCCCTTTGCCCACACCAAACAGGTGGCAGGTGACTTTGGCGGCATACGCAATGGAACCGTGATTCATTGGCCGGCAGCGATTCGATCCAAAAACGAAATTCGGACTCAATTCAGCCACGTCATTGATATTGCTCCTACGGTTCTGGAAGCGGCACAGATTCCTGAACCAGAGTACGTTAATGGAATCAAGCAAGTCCCGATGCAGGGGCAGAGTCTCCAGTATTCCTTTGATGATGCGAACGCCGAGGAAAAGCACTCGAAACAATACTTCGAAATCGTCGGCAACCGTGGCATGTACTCTGATGGTTGGATGGCACGCGTGACCGTCAAATACCCATGGGAAACGAAACGTCGGCACCGCGTCACTGACAACGACGGCTGGGAACTCTTCAATACCATGCAAGATTTCAGTATGGCCAACAATATTGCATCCAAGCATCCGGAACGATTGGAGCAACTGAAACAGCAGTTTGCTGCGGAAGCAATTGCGAACGGTGTCTTTCCACTCGATGATCGCCTGCTAGAACGCCTACTACCTGAAGTCGCTGGACGCCCCACGTTGATGGGTGATCGAAAGTCAATCACTTTGTACCCTGGTACAATCAACGTGAATGAAAATGCTCTTCTGAATATCAAGAATCGGTCGAGCAAAGTTACCGCAGAGGTCGAAATTGTCGATCCCAGCACCACTGAAGGCGTGATTATGGCTCAGGGCGGAAGGTTTGGCGGATGGGTGTTGTTCATGGAAGATGGACATGCCGGCTATGCCTATAACAACCTGGGCGAACTCACGATCGTCAAATCAAAGAAACCCCTCAAGCCAGGACCGCAACCGGTAGTCGTCGAGCTTCAATATGACGGCGAAGGGGCTGGGAAAGGCGCTGTAATTTCGCTGCAGGTTGTAGACCAGCCACCAGCGAGCGCGAAACTCGACTCCAGCGTGGCAAGCCGCTTTTCCATCGACGAAGGTGCCGATGTCGGACGCGATCGCGGATCACCCGTTCTGACTCGCCAGATCACCGACGTTCAGCAAAGTCCTTTCACCGGACGGCTAAAGCATGTGACGATCGAGGTCGAGTGACCAATCCGTCCACGGCGCGCGGCAAAAGGGTGCGGAGCACCTTTTTGTCGCCAAAATTCCGTCGATCTGACGCACAAACAATATTCCCGCCCCGACCCGGACCTGGCTCAACACGCGCGCAAATGAGTGACAAACCGACTCTTAGCCAGCGGCAACTGCGTTCAAGGCGAGCGTACGATTCCTGACCTATCTACCCTGCACACAAAAACCAGCATGAAGGACAACAATTGAAAACGCTCTTTCGGGCGCGCATGGCAGTTTGCCGGGAACACCCGACTCAGCTGCATGCGTTGGCTGGCAAGTGCATGCGAAAAACAGTCCCAGCAGAACGGCGAAAAAGGTAACTCGGCACAATGGCGAGCCGTTGCGTTTATTCATTTTGTCGAGCAAAGTCGTGTCGTTGGGAGATGCAAAAGTGAGAACCAAAACCGAGGGGACGCATTTCAAGTTTGCCTAATGCCAGCTGAGCAAACACTACCTGTCGCCTCTTCGCTATCCAGCTTGACTTTTCCAAGACAGTCAATCCTGACTCTTCGGATCCTACCTCTTGTTGGTCCTAAGGCAAAGGATAGCGGCCCTCCCGGAGACAGCAATCTGCTACTGAAGCGTTTGCAAGCGGTACCGTTCCAACCAATCATCCCCATGAAACACGGTAACGGCCAGAACTTCCCGACGGACTTAAGTCGAATTGCGGCGTGATGATTGCTGAGTCTGTACGATTTGGCAGCTGCGAGTGTTTTCGTAAGATGCACATGGCAGATGTATCTCACCCCCCATGACGACTGCGATCGGCTAGACTCTTCACTCAAGACGTGAAAAACTATTCATGTTTTCCGACAGCGGGGATTGTAGGCAAAGGTTGACGCAATCGGAGCGGCCAGTCTTAAAGATTACTTAGGGTTAGTTGCCGTGAACTCATCCTTCGGTCATTCCCCGGCAGCAAGGCACGATGGAGCAAAGTTGTCATTGCTGTATTCCGTGAAACCACGTTGTCCCGCACCACCGAGGGCTCTTTGAATTCGTCAATCTTCCAGCATGATTTCTTTCTCTAGTTGGTAAAACAGGCTTCGACTGGGCACACCCAAATCCCGCAAAACCGTGATGGAAAAAGAAAGAAATCCGTACGAGCCCCCAACCCGTGCCGAGCCTGCCAGCATTGCCAAACCCGGGACACGACCTGCTGATGAAGCACCAACATCCCCGAATGGCGCGGACAGTCCGGCGAGAGCACATTTTTTTCGAGTCTTTCTTTTTGCATACGTCCCAAGTCTCGTTGTGGGCATTGCAGCAGTTCCGGCCTATCTGATCCCAATCCTGATGGCAGCTCCATCAGGCTTGAGACGTACTCGGCCACCAGAACTTTGGGAACTGGGGCTCATCTTCATTACAACGCTACCCAGCATTTTGACATGCCTGGGGTTTAGTGAATGCTACTGCAAACTCTGTCACACAC